>JAFAGE010000221.1 GCA_023423015.1 Bacteroidota bacterium | reverse complement strand
GCCGTGTTGATTTTGAAAAGAAATTTAAGTCGGGCGCAAAGTTTTAAGCCGGTGCAACTCTTTCACGAGCAGTGTCTTCCGGGGGAGCAATAATTTATACATACGATCCACAACAAAGTTTAAACTCAACCTATGACTACAAAGAAGGTAACATGGCTATTTATAGCCAGCTTGCAGGTAAATTCAAAAAATTAGAATGGTCAGCAGGAATTCGAATGGAAACCACAAACGTTGATGGCAACTACAAACAGGATGGAATAATTAATCGCATTGACAGGAGCAGCACAAACCTGTTCCCCCGGATTTCATTTACATATTCACCTGACAGTGTAAAAAGCATAGGACTCAGATATTCAAAATCCATCAATCGTCCGAATTACTCTAATGCAAATCAGTCAGTGGTTTACATCAACCCATATTTTGAATGGGCGAATAATATTAATCTGAATCCCTCCCTGTTCCAGGAAATCGTAGCAACGTTTCAGTACAGGAAGTATAAGCTGGAAGCATCTGTGTTTTCGCATGCCGGTGCTGTTAATACGAATATTTTCTATGATGCGCAGCGAGGGGTATTACAACGGTCTGAACTAAATTTCAAACGAGAGTCAGGGATTTTCATTGGCAACACTTTCACATTCAAAAAAGGGCGCTGGTCGTCTACCAATGTGGTAAATTTTATTTACAACACCATTGAAGATCCCGCAGGCCAGAAGTTGAAAACTACTCCCTTTGTATATGCAACTTCAACAAACGAGTTTGCGCTTCCCCATCAGTTTACACTCACAGCTTCAGGATGGGGAGTTACCAAAAGTTACCAGGGAGTGTTTGAACGAAATTCCTATTATGCTGTTGACACTTCACTTTCGAAAAAGCTCGGGAAGTTCACCTGTACATTGCGATTTGAGGATATTTTCAACTCCATCAATTTCCGCGAACAGTTTACTATAAATGACATCGGAGTAGCAAGCCGGTTTTTCGATGCAAGGCGGGAATATTCATTGGGAGTGAAATACAATTTCGGCCGCCTCAAAGAATCTGCATTCAAAAACCGTGATGTCGACGAGCAGGGAGGAAGGGTTAGGTAAGGCAGCCTCCGTCCTTCGCCCTATACAATCGCTTCCCGTTCTCAGTTCCATTTTTCCAGCCCCAGCAGTTTTTTTCCTAATTCGGAAAGTTCTGCCATCGGATATTTTGTTTGCTCCCAGTTTCGGGGGTCGCCGGGGAATGCATAACCACTAGGTGCCACGCGGTCGCGCCACGAGGTGATACGCCATTGTTTCAATTCTTCATTTTCTTCTTCCGCGGGCATCATCGATATGTATTGTGCAATACGCACTTTATCTTTTGAATTGTTGGCGCGTATTCCATGTGGTAAGAGACTGTTGAAGATGAGCATGTCGCCTGCTTCGAGTTTCACTTTTGTTGTTTCAAATCCGCTTACATCGGGTTTGAAGTAATCACGGTCCGCAGGCTGGGTGAGTTTCCAGGTATCGTAAGTGCGATATAATTCCGGTATGCACTGGAATCCCCCCATATTTTCATCAGTCTGGTCGGCAAGTGCCAGAACACCCTGAACATTCTGCGGTTTGGTCTCAGGATCGTAGTCCCAATGAATAAAAGCTTTGTATTCAAATCCCGGCCGTAACGGAAAATTCAGATTGGCGCGGTCTATAGTCACCCATAATTTTTCAGTACCCCATATATCTGCAAATGCCGCATGAATTTTAGGTGCTTGCCTGTTTTCCCACAATAACGGATGATTATACACTTCTACCATGCCTGTATTAACCAATTCCTTCATTTGCATTTCTGCACGTGGCGCAGTATACCAGGTAGATGGATCGTCAGGATTTTTTTCTTCAAACTCCCAGAGGAAATCAGCAGTGCGCCGTGCCTGCTCACGACTTACTGCATTCTTTACTACCACATACCCGTTATGTATCCAGAACTTCCAATCGTCTTCTGAAAGTATTCGTAAGGGTTCTCCGTTGCTGCGATCGTTAAGTTTCTTTTTACTACTTTTTGCAACTGACGGGTTGCCTGGAATTTCTTTATGAGCATTGTCGGGCACCATCGAAGGTGTCATCTTTCCTGCGCCGTTGGGCACCATCGAAGGTGTCATTGATTGTTTTTCCATATAGAAGCATGTTAGATGGGAGAATACCTAAGTTAACAAAAAAACCCCTGGTAGAAACCAGGGGAATCGTGAGCTTGGTACTCACAAACCTTATCCTATGAAAGAAGTGAAGTTATGGTATAAAGCATGCGGCATCCAGTTTCGGAAAAGAATTCAACACGATTATTGTCGTAGATCAACGTTTGTAGATCCTGCTCGTCGCAGGATCTGATTACAATAAACAACTCGCCCCCGTTTTATCACCTTCTCCTAAGTGTTTCCATGTAGACGTTCTAAGTTCATGCCGTATTTTCCGAATATTGGTACTGGAATTGTTATAAGAGAGGTGTCATGCAAACATTTACAATATCCTTCGTGTATCATGGCTGTGTGTACGATGCAGAATGTATCGCCTGGATCAGGGAAAGTGGTACAGAATACTACATCGTTCCATATAGCCAGGAGTTGCTTTCCAATTTTGGTCCCTCGGTAATCTGGAAGGATCATGATGATATCCACCGCCACATGCGCGACAAAGATGCCGAATACAATATTGCTGTAACCGGTGGTTTATTTAAGTATTTCAGCTCGGTAGCTTAGTTAATTTCAATGTTGCGCCTTTTTTTCGTTAGGTGCTTTTTTCTTTCTCGTACTACTTATTTTCTTCAGTTTGTTTTCTGCAACCTCGTGTGCTGCATCAATAGAGTGAGATTGTAAAAGGTCGGTATCTGCCTTTGCGAGCTCAGCGAGTTTTTCATAAAAGCGGTGTAACTGATCCATTTCCTTTTCGCTGATATCCTCAATATCTACCATGCGGTTGCTGGCTCCTTCCTGTGCAGCAATTAGCTCATTTAACTTCAGGTGGATTGCTTTGGCATCCTTGTTCTGGGTTTTCTGAATAAGGAATACCATCAGGAAGGTGACAATAGTTGTTCCTGTATTTATCACAAGCTGCCAGGTTTCGGAAAAGTTGAACAAAGGACCCGTTGCTGCCCAGATGACCACGGCAGACACGGCAACAATAAACGCAGATGAACTCCCGGTTGCTCTTACTGCAGCTTCGGAGAAGCGTTCAAAAAACTGTTTTTTGGAGGAGGATTTCATGTAACCAGGTTTTTTGCTAAGGTGGGTTTATTTTATGCAAACGAGAACGGGTTACCTGAATGAATATGTGTCACTTCAAGTTCCGGAACTTTTTTCCTTAGCCAGTCGCGCATATAGACTGATCCACCATCTTCACTATCTGTGTGACCCAGAACAACAAGGGATAGTTGTTTACCGGCTGCACGCGCATCCCTGACGTATTCGGCAGTTTCCCATTCCTGCAATTCGCCAACTACCGCTACATCGGGATTTGTTGCGGCAATTGCAGAAATCTGTCGCCGCCCACCTGCGGCTCCGGGCATCAGCAACACTTTTCTGCATGACTGGTCGTCGTTGCCGATATACCGCACGTTGCTGATGTTCAGTTTTTCTTTCATCGTTTTTATCAGCTCCTTCAGTGTGGTAGCTGGCAGGTTTATATTATGTGGTGCATCTTCGGTGGTATATTGTTTCCAGCCAAGTGCGTCGAGTAAGCCGCTATATACGCCATCGGGTCTGTGGCTGTGTATATAATCATGATTACGCCACACAGCTATTTTATGCTTGTCAAGCAATTCCTTTTTGTGTTTAAAGACGCTGTCGGTTTCCAGCCATCCTGTTTCATCAGTGTGGCTGTAAAATGTAGGTTCGTGAGCGATGATGAAGTTTGCCCCGAGTTTGATTGCCTGCTCAATTACCGGTATTGTTGCAAACATTGTTGTAACAATGCCTTTAACTTCTGTAGTTGCTGAACCCGATTTTAATGTGTCGACGGTGTTTGCGAAGGGCGCACCATTAACCTCTTTCAGAAAAAGATTAATGATGTCGCCGACTGTTGTTTTCGTAGGTTGAGATGTTGCCAGGAGAGGTGAGGAGAGCAGGATTGCACCTCCTGAGATTGCAACAGTGTGCTGAAGGAAGGACCTGCGATCCCAGGCCCCTCTGCGCAGGGTGTTTTTATTCATTTTCCAACTTGTTTAATGGTATTAAGGTAGATGTTTTAAGCCACAAGGCTGGTTCAGGTGCATACCCGCCCTGTGCTGTGAACCAGCATAGTGCGGGTATGTGAATCGACGTATTAATAAAAATTTCTGTAATAATTGCAGCAAATTTGAGCTTCGTGCTGCCTAAAAGAATAGATGCAGTGTGTTGGCGCCATAAAGTTTAACAATTTCTTGGTAAGATGCGCTTTTTAGGTATATTAGTGGCTGCCTTTTAACGACCGACAGAAAAAAAATCTTCTAACCAAAACAACGCTTGATTGCCTATGTACGATTCCGCGTAGACGTCTTCCGGCATTTCTGCCGCGTCAAGTTCCACACTTGATTCTCTGTTTTCTAATAAAAATTACCAACCAACGTAAACACTTATGAAGCAACGACAATTAGTATTAGCCTTAATGCTTTTACTATTTGCGGGATTGCCCGCAGCTTTCGCTCAGAGTCGTGCCGTGTCAGGAAAAATTACTGACGCAAGCGGCAGCGGTATGATGGGCGTAAACGTTTTAGTAAAAGGCACCAATGTTGGAACCACATCCAACTCAGATGGTGTCTATAGCATTAATGTTCCTGAGGGCTCCAACACCCTCGTATTTTCCTACATCGGTTTCGGTTCGCAGGAAGTAAATATCGGCAACCGATCAAACGTTAACGTCACTATGACGGAAGGCGAAAACGAACTCGAGAGCGTTGTGGTTACCGCTCTTGGTATCGAAAGAAAAGAAAAAGCACTGCAGTTCTCTGCAACCCAGGTTGATGGAGAAAACTTTACACAGGCCCGTGAAATCAGCACAGCTAACGCTCTTGCTGGTCGCGTTGCAGGTGTAAACGTTTCGAAAATCGCATCTGGTCCTGCAGGTTCTTCACGCGTGGTTATCCGCGGTGCAAAAACACTCGGTTCCAGCTTGAACCAACCATTGTATGTTGTTGACGGAGTTCCGTTAGACAACACCAACTTCGGTCAGGCCGGTGTTTGGGGTGGTGCCGACCAGGGTGATGGTATGAGTAGTATCAACCCCGACGACATTGCTTCGATGACCGTACTGAAAGGTGCAAGTGCTGCGGCTCTTTATGGTTCGCGTGCTGCACAGGGTGTGATCCTCATCACCACTAAAAAAGGTTCGGGCAGAAAAGGTCTTGGTGTTGAAATCAACTCCAACTATGTATTTGAAAACATAAACAACCTCACTGACTTCCAGACCTCTCACGGAAATGGAGGCTTCGTTGGTGCAGACCTGGCAACATCGGCTCCTGAGGTTCCAACTTCATTGGAGCAACACTGGGATAGCTGGTGGGGTTTACAGGCATGGGGTCCGAGATTCGATGGCCGTCCAACTGTACAGTTTGATGGTATCACCCGTCCTTATTCTTACGCAGGCGATAACTGGAAACGTTTCTACCAGACAGGTACTACCTGGACCAACACGGTTGCATTTACCGGTGGTAGCAACGAACAAAACTTCCGCTTCTCTGCATCTCAACTGAAAAACAAAGGCGTTATTCCTAATTCTGGTTTCGACAGGATAAACCTTTCTTTGAGCACCAACTCGAAATTTGGAAAGAAACTTTCGTTCAACTCGAAAATTCTTTACTCTAACGAGAAAGCCAAGAACAGGCCTAACCTCTCTGACTCTCCAGGAAACGGTATTCTCGCGCTGTATTATATTCCAGGCGATGTTAACGTACTCGACATGATCGGTGATCCGAACAAGCCGGGTGCTGTTCCTTCTCTCGCAGACCAACAGGCAAAAGGCATCCGTATCGGCGACAACAAGCCTCCCGGGGAAGAGTTCCAGGTGTCAAACAACCTGTGGACACAAAACCCATACTGGGCAGCATGGCAGCAGATCAATTCTGACGAGCGCGACCGTGTAATTGCCACAGGTGAACTGAGATACGACATCACCGACTTCCTCTACATTTCAGGTATGGCTGGTATGGACTGGTATACCAAGAGAAGCACCGGACTTACTCCTCAGGGTACCGGCCACAACCGCGCTGGTAGCATGACGGAAAGCGAAAGAAGAGTTCGCGAAATCAACCTGCAGTATATGCTCGGTTTCGACAAAGAATTCGGCAACATTGGTATTAACGCCTTCTTCGGTGGTAACCGCATGCGCCGTGACGACGAAACTATCTCTGCTCAGGGTTCTGGTTTCAATACTCCGCTCTTCCCGGCTATCAACAACGCAAACCAGAGAAACTTTGGTTATGGTTATGGTAAAATGGGTATTAACTCGCTCTTCGGATCAGTGGAATTCTCTTACAACGACTACCTGTTCATAACCGGAACAGCACGTCAGGATTGGTTCTCTACTTTGAATCCTCAAGACAACAGCATCCTTTACCCATCAATAGGTATGAGCTTTGTATTCAGCGATGCGATCAAAACTCTTCCTGTATGGTTAAGCTTTGGTAAGTTAAGGGCTTCATGGGCACAGGTTGGTAACGCCAGCTCGGTTAACCCATACGAAACAACCATTCTGTATGGTGCGGGTATCACACACGTGGGCCGTCCTCTTGGAGGATTTGCTTCCGGTGAAAACTATCCTAACCTTAATCTGAAACCTTATACTTCTACAGAAAAGGAAATCGGTCTCGACGTTCGTTTCTTCAATAACAGACTCGGTCTCGACTTCACTTACTACGATCAGAAAACTACTGATGATATCCTGAATGCAAACATTTCAAGAACATCCGGTTTCACTACAACATCTGTAAACCTTGGCCAGATTGCGAACAAGGGTATTGAATTCCTCTTAACAGGTACTCCGGTTAAAGGCGCAGTTACCTGGGATGTGTCACTGAACTTTGCTAAAAACAACAGTAAAGTGATCTCCCTCATCGAAGGTCAAACAGAAGTGATTGGTGAAGAACCAAGAACAAGAACTGTTTTCATCAAACATATTGTTGGACAACCATTCGGTATGATTACCGGACAGGTTCAGCTGAAAGATCCTGCAACTGGTTTGCCTGTTTTCGATGCTGATGGTGCTCCGCTCAGCGATGGTACATATCATGTAATCGGCCGCGGTGTTCCTGATTTCACAGGTGGTTTGAACAACTCGTTCACATGGAAAAACCTCAACCTGACATTCCTGATCGATTTCAAACAGGGTGGCGATATCTACTCTGGTACAAACGTAAGGATGACTCAGGCTGGTTTCACCAAACAATCACTTCAGGGTCGTGACGGCGAAGCTCCTTTGACAGTTGAAGGTGTAATCCAGGATGGTACTGATGGTAACGGTAATCCGATTTACAAACCATTCAGCAAAACGCTTACTCCTGGTGAAGCAAACAACTATTGGGGACGCCTGGGAGACAGGGCTGCTGAGAAATTCACATACGATGCGTCTTTCATCAAGCTGAGACAAGTCACCCTCGGATTTAACATGCCAAAGAAGGTTCTGGAAAAAACACCAATTCAAAACCTGATGTTCTCGTTCGTTGCACGTAACCTGGCAATTCTGAAAAAGAATACACCAAACATCGATCCTGAGTCCAGCTACACCAGCTCAAACTCTCAAGGTCTCGACTATTTCGGTATGCCAGCTACACGCACTTATGGTTTCAACGTGAGAGCAACCTTCTAACCATTAATTGAAAACAAGTATGAAATACTTAAGGAAAATAATCTTTTGTACAGCCATAGGCGCCATTGCTGTTACGAGTTGTAACAGGGAGGAGCTGACGGATTTGAATATCAATCCGCAGGCGCTGAATACGATCGATGTAAACTTCCTGTTCACCTCCGCCCAGCTGGGCGCTGCCTCTGGTGGATCGAGGGGTGACAACAGGTACATCGACTGGAGAACTAATATCAGGATGTGCGGTTACGCCATTCAGCACCTCGCTACTACTGGTGGCGATCCCGGTGATAAATACACCGATGATGCTGAAACTTCAAGCGCACCTTTTGAGTTTATTTACGCCGACCAACTCAAAAACCTCGCAGCGGTTTTGAAACAAACTGGTCCGGGTGGATGGGCAGAAGGACAAAACCAAAACCTGCGCCAGGCATCACGCATTCTCAGGGCATTCCTGTTCCATCGTTTGACCGACTATTACGGAAGCGTTCCCTACTTCGAAACCATGCAGGTTGAAGAGGGTATTTTCTTCCCTAAATACGACAAACAACAAGACATCTACACAGACCTGTTGAAGGAACTCGACGAAGCAACAGCCGCTCTCGGCAGCCCCGCTGCTGACGGTTTTGAGCAAGCCGACCTTTATTACAGTGGTGATGTTGCTAAATGGAAAAGATGGGGTTATTCACTCATGTTGCGTCTCGCAATGAGGGTGTCGAATGTTGCCCCCGACCTGGCAAACACTTACGTTCAGAAAGCAGTTGCAGGTGGCGTGTTCACAAGCAACGACGACAATGTGATCGTTCCAATGGCAGAAGCACCAAGTCTCTGGGTTAACCAGAATGGTATTTCGCGTGCATTCTTCCCCGGCGACGGTGGCCAGGTTACTTTCCTCAGCAGAACCCTTGTTGATTTTCTGAAGGGTGTTGACAAAGGAACAGTTGCTGACGACGATCCTCGCTTGATGATTATTTCAGGTGGTATCGGAAACTGGGAAGCTGCAGGAGCCGGCGCGATCTGGAACGTAACCAACGCTGATCCGCTTGCTCAAACAGGTATGCCAAACGGCCTCAGTCAATCACAGCTGGAAGACTCAGTTGGAGTAAGCCCGCTGAATCTCAACGCTACCTATTCCAAAATTAACCCGAAGCTGCTCGACAGGGCTGAGCCGTATATGTTGATGAACTACGGCGAAGTAGAACTGTTGCTCGCAGAAGCTGCTGAAAGAGGAATTGGCGGTGTAACAGGCGCCCAGGCACACTACGAAGCCGGTGTTAAGGCATCTATGCAGATGTACACCATCTACGATGCTTCATTAACAGTTAGTGATGCCCAGGTTACCAGCTATCTCAACACCTATCCTTATGGTTTCAGAGATAATCTGGTGATGATTCACGAACAACTCTGGGTGAATCACTTCCTTAACTGGTGGGAAGCATGGAGCGATTACAGGAGGGCAAGACTCCCGGCTCTTATTCCAACCAACGCTCCGGGTAACGTAACCGGTGGTAAGATCCCTGAAAGACTCAGGTACCCCAATGCTGAAGCAGCAGGTAACCCGAACTTCAACTCAGGTGCATCTGCCAACGACTACACCACACCTGTATGGTGGGCTGGTGGTCCTGCATAAGCACATTGCTCAAGCATGATAAAATGGAAAAAACCATCGGAGAAAATCCGGTGGTTTTTTATTTGTCACTTCCCGAATACTTTTATTTCATCATTATTTCTCGCCACCACCAGTTGTTTCTTATTCCCCGTTTGTATTAATGCCGCATCGCGAACTTCACCATCCACATAAATTCCTGCTTCCGCATTTGCGATGTATTGAAATTGTCTTGAACCGTTGCCTTTAAGAAGTACTCCTCGGCTTGCATTGTGTCTGCCAGCCTGGGGTTTCAAAGCATAAAAGTTTCCGCCTAACCATATATCTTTTTTGCCGTCGCCATCAATATCATCGGCTACAATTCCGAATACGGGTGCAACCTGAGCCTGCACCGGCAAAGGCATTGCTTCAAAACTCCCGTTATTATTCCAGAACACTGTGTTTTGAAGTGTATAAGCATCGTAGCGAAGTGAGTTATTCCTTATCTCTGCAGGAAATAATGAGTCGAATGTTTTATAGCCATAGTCAACATACCGGAGTATCTGCTTACGCAGGGCGGGCAATTGCGCTGTCAATTCAGGTTTTGTTGCAAAAGGGTAGGATATGCTGTCCATAGGCGGGTACCAGTTAATAATGAATTCACTTTTACCATTTTTATCGAAATCATTTACAAACATGGTCAGGGGACGTTCAACACTTGCTTTGAACTTTGTATTCAATCCCCAGTTGCCCGCAACGAAATCAACGTCGCCGTCTCCATCCAGGTCAGATGCTTCAATTCTGTTCCACCATCCATTTGAATTTGGAACCACAACCTTATTTTCAAACAAACCATTTTCATTTACAAACACGGTCATCGGCATCCAATCACCAACAATTACCAGGTCGAGGTCTTTGTCGCCGTCTGTATCGCTCCAGCTGGCATCAGTAACCATACCTGCATTGGCAAGGGTAGGGGGAGTGATGTCGTTCCATACACCGCGATCGTTCACCAGCAGGTGCGAGCGTGGAGGTAAACCATAGTTTCCCGGAACATTTCTTGCGCCTACAAAAACATCGTCGTCACCATCGCCGTCGATGTCAGCGGCTTTTATTGTTGCAAGATTGCCTATCACCTTCGGCATTGCTGAAGGTTGAGGAGAAAAATTTCCTTGTCCATCGTTGATGTACATTCTTACCAGGAAGTTTGAACGGTCTACACCCGGTTGGTTCCCACCGGAACCCATCATAAGATCAGCATCACCATCGCCATCATAGTCAAGGAATGCGCCACAGGTGCTTTCAAAACCTTTGTCGTTTTCGAAAGCGGCGTTCGGCTTAAACCTGAACTTTCCATTGGCCTGCTGAATGAATAATTTATCCGGATCTCCTGCCGCACCGCACAACAGGAAATCAGTCAGGCCATCTTTATTTACATCGCCTCGAACCAAGCGTGGCCCTTCTGTCGACAACATTCGAACGAGCAATATTTCATCGTCAAAGTCATTGTAGCGGTTTTCACGATGTACGGCGTTGCCTTCAATGGCCCTCGAGGTAATATCACCAAACATGGCTGCAGTGTTTTGCTGCACCGGTTTTGTGGGCTGCGCGTTTTGGTAATCGATAGTCAGCGT
>JAFAGE010000200.1 GCA_023423015.1 Bacteroidota bacterium | reverse complement strand
CATACTATCCCGTTATTCCTGCCGTTTGATAGAATTCGGATACTTTTGCAACTAAATAATTAGGTCCATGAAAAGCCATCTTGTGTGCGTGTGTACAGCGGTTTTTATTTTTATTTCTTTCAGTTCGTGCCTCTCGCAGGATAGCTCCCTGCATGCAGAAACTACGAGGCTGCAGACTGGCGATACCAGGCTGCAAACCGGTGATACTTCCATCGCCGACAATGCGACAACTCCTGAAATTCCTGTTTTGGATACTGCAGCCTATCATGAGCGAATTGCGCATATGGTGAACGGTGATTCAACAGGTAAGTGGCCCGTTGATGCACCATTGCCGCTACCCGGAGCCATTCTCCCCTTCAAAACTGTAATCGCTTATTACGGTAACCTGTATTCAAAACAAATGGGAATTCTTGGGGAATATCCACGTAAGCAAATGCTCGCTAAACTCCAGGAACAGATCGATAAATGGAAGAAGGCTGACTCAACGCTCGATATTCAACCTGCTTTACACTATATCGCGGTTACTGCACAACAGTTGCCTGGCAAGGCTGGCAAATACCGTTTGCGTATGCCGTTCAGCCAGATCGATACGGTTCTTAGCATGGCAAAGGAAATTAATGCGATTGTATTTATCGATATCCAGGTCGGCTTAAGTACAATTCAACAGGAATTGCCTGAATTCGAAAAATACCTGAAGATGCCAAACGTGCACGTAGGAATCGATCCCGAATTTTCTATGAAATCAGGGCACGCACCAGGTAAAGTGGTGGGTTCGTACGATGCAGCAGATATCAACTTCGTCACCAACTACCTGGCTAAGATTGTGAGAGAAAATAATCTTCCTCCAAAAATTTTCGTGGTGCACCGTTTTACTCAGAAAGGTGTTACAAACTATAAAAACATCAAGACCGTTCCGGAAGTGCAGATTGTGATGCATATGGATGGTTGGGGATCACCTGAAAGAAAAATCGGCACTTACAAAGCATATATTCATCGCGAGCCGGTTCAATTCACGGGCTTCAAAATATTCTACAAGAACGATGTGATCAGGTCGAAGGCGAGATTGATGCAGCCTGAAGAATTACTGCGTTTGAAACCGCGGCCGGTTTACATTCAATACCAGTAAAAACTGTTTATTGCTGCATCCGCATGCGGACGATGTAGTAAACCAGAACAGCAAGCATCAACACCAGCAGGATGGCTACATAGGTCCAGGTGTTTGAATGAATTTTGTTTTTCGCACGCTTGCGTTTACGTTGTTGAAGATGTGCTTTCAACTGTTTATTCAGTTGTTCAACAGCAAGTGAAGAATTTTCAACACCGGCCTGTTGCAATCCTTCCATTGCTTCGCTGACAAAGGGATTATCTGCCATCCATTTTTCAACTTCGTGCTTTTGCTCGGCCGACAATTTACCACTGATGTAATCCATCAGCTTCTGGTTGTCGATATCTTTGTTGCTACCCGATAATATGTTTAGCAAATCTTCGTGCATCAACTGTTTGAATTATTTCGTTGCAGCTTTTTTTCTATGAGCATTTTCAGGTTACGCTTACCATTCTGAATATAACTTTTAACCTGCATCGCAGAGTACCCGGTTTCGGTGGCAATTTCCTGGTAAGATTTCTTTTTCAGATAGAATAAAGTTACGCATTGTTTCTGCTCTTCATTCAGCTCGTTGATGCTGTTTCCAAGCAGTTCGAGTTTGCGGTCTTTTTCCAGGTGATAGTATTTCTCCAGCGGATCATGGTTGTCGGCAATTTCCTGGATGTCAGCATTTGTATTTTGCACCTGGTTTGCACGAATCTTCATCAGGCAATGATTGCGTGCGATGGTATACAACCATGATTTGATATATTGAACATCGTAGCGGTGCAGTTCGGTAATTGCTTTCAACAATACCTGTTGCACAGCGTCTTTTGCTTCTTCGTCGTTTCTCAGGTACTTCATGCACACACCAAAAAGCAGTAGTGTATATCGCTCCAGCAGTATGCCCAGCCAGTGGTTGTCATGGTCTGCCCTGAATTTCCCGAGCAGTTCCTGGTCGGACATATAATTGTTCGATGAAGGCAATTATCGTAAAAGTGCTTTAAACCATTTAAGTACTGCAACATCCCACCCCAGCATTTTGATTGAGGTGTAAAGAAGGATCACCCCGAAAATTTTTTTGAGCATTTGCTGGTCAATCCGCACCGCAAAATAGCCACCTGCATATGCGCCACCGATAAACCCTGCTGCAATCAGCAATACTACTTTTATATCTATCGGCGCGCCGGATGTAAGGCCGTCGCGGTAATACGAAACAAAAGCAAGAGCAACCACAGGTAATGTCAACACTCCGAGTGATGTACCCTGTGCCTGGTGTTGAGTGTAATGCATGAAGTACACCAGTGCGGGAACAATAATCACACCTCCACCTACACCGATGAGTCCGCTCAGCATTCCGGCCGCCAGGCCAATCACTAATAAGATGATAAGAGCCTGCGTTTCCATATGTGTGTGTTTAAGATTTTTTCCTGAAGGTTTCCTGGTAGAGCTTTATTGCGTCTTCAACCACATGTAAAGCGGTTGCTTTGTCGCCCAACTCGTCTACCTTAACGGTTTTATTTTCGAGCTTTTTATATTCTTCGAAGAAATGTCGCAGTTCATCGAAGAAATGTTTCGGAAGTTCTTCGAGGTTGTTGTAGTGGCGGACGCTCGGGTCGTTGGCAGCTACGGCAATAATTTTATCATCTGCATCGCCGCTGTCTACCATGTGCATCACACCTACCACTTTGGCTTCCATCAGGCAAAGTGCCTGTACAGGTTGTGAAGTAATCACCAGGATGTCAAGTGGATCCTTATCATCGCCATATGTTTGGGGAATAAAACCATAATTACACGGGTAGTAGAATGAAGAATAGATAATGCGGTCGAGCTTGAGCAGGCCGCTGTCTTTATCAATTTCATACTTTGCCCGTGAGCCTTGAGGAATTTCGATGATGGCATTTACGATGCGCGGAGCATTGGCGCCATAATGAACTCCGTGCCAGGGATGTGCGATGGTTAACATAGATTGCAAAGTAAGTGAAAATCGCAAATGCCCGCGACCTAGTCTTTGAGAATAGATTTCAAATCTACCAGCCACTGGCCATCGGACCGCACAATCTGAATC
>JAFAGE010000193.1 GCA_023423015.1 Bacteroidota bacterium | reverse complement strand
CTTCTGTACCCTTCACAAAACGCAAGGCCAGCGCCCCGGCAAAAGCAGTTCTCTTGTTCAGCGTAACAAATTCTTCCACGGCACGGCTCGCATCTTTTGAGTCTATAGCCATCGCCGCACTTGCCGCTTTACCTCTGAATTTCGTGTTGTTGAATATTTCTCCCATAGTTCCGGTTACTTCTTCGGAAGCGGCGTAAGCCAGCGGAAAAAGTTTGTTTACCATTGGAGGTATCAACTTTTGCCGAAGGGGTTTGCCGATCCGGTCAAGCACGGTTTGAACAATGCCAAGCAATTCATCTCCATACTGAAAAGCTGCATTATCCTGCGGTTTATTGTACGCCGATGTATAGGGCACCTTGTACATCACCTTTACATAAACACCCTGGGAAATATCTCCTACGCTGAACTTATGCGGGTTTACTACTACTTCAAAATGATACAGTGAATGTTCGGGCCCGGTTACAGGCATTGGCAACATTGGTTCTATTCCTGAAAAATCCCAGTTATTAATTGCACGTTTCAATGCATCGTTGTATGCAATTGGACCAATTACAAATTTCTTCAGGAGGAACAACGGTTCTGTTTCCAATAATACGCCCTGGATAAATCCAAAACTTCCAAAACTTACCACAGCTGCATCAAAAGCATCATCGTCGCGAACCAACGTTGCGCCAAGCCAGGAAATAAATGCATCGGATGCTACGGGTTTGGATGCACGTTCAATCCACACGTGTTTATCCGGTCCGGTGATAACGTGCATGCCTACGATCGCATCGTGTACGGCGCCTGCCTGCATGCCTGCACCATGTGTTCCGGTTGCTGTGGCACCAACAATCGTTTGGCCATTGCTGGCTCCCGAGGCACGCAATGATCTCCTCCAGTTGTTTTCCGATTCCAGTTCGCGGTGCAGCTGCATAATGCTCATGCCACACTCGGAAAACACAAGATCAGTAGCCGCCTTGCCGGTAGCGAGATAATCGGCGTGCACAAATGATGCAGGCGGTTGAAAGAAATAGCGGAGTTCGCGCGTGTCTACAATGCCGCCGGGGCACACAGCAACCTCGCTGAACGACCAGCCATTACCAAGAGCACGTAATGTGATATTCCGGCCGATAGCATGATTTATCAGCCACTGGAAATTTTTCGTGTTCGCATGATAGTTGGCATCCTGTGCACGAACGCCAAAAGGAGGACGCATATTAAAGCTCGCGTCTTTAGTAAGCTTTACTTTGAAATTCTGGTGGCCATTCTCCCACTGGCGTAAGGGGAACGAGACAATACCTGCAGGTAAACTCATTGCCGGACGATTTAAGGTTGAGGAGAGCCGGGAGTACCCGGTTCAGGATTTGCTACTCCGCATAACCATGATATGCGTTGAGGAAGTACGATGCCAAGAGTAATGAAAGACAATATTACCTGCACAGGAGTTGTTCGCACCTGAACTTGGCTCAGGTAATTAAAATTCGGATCACATTGCGGACGAATGGGTGCTGCCTGTTTTAATCCCCAGAAATAGTGCCACACAGTTGTGTCTTTTGCAAGGGGAAAAGCATCTGCTGCATCATACTCGGTAATAAGTTTTGTACTTGCGCAACTGGTGCATAATGCGACGGCAACTGCCGACGACAGAATGAACGCACAGATTTTTCGCATACAACGCGGTTTTATGAAATACTGACAGGTTGAACGATGTGCATCATGGTGAATTCTGCAGGACGTAAAATGGCCAGCCCCACTTCAACTATCAACCTTCCATCATTCACATCCTGTTGGTTCATGGTTTGCCCAAGACCTGCTCTCACAAAAAAGGCTTCCTTTGGCGTAGTACCTTGTAACGCTCCCTCTTTCCAAAGTGTAGTCAGGAAGTTTTCGACAAGCCCACGGGCAGCTGTCCACGTCTTGTGCTCATTGGGGTCGAACACAAAGTGACCGAGGCCGGTACTTACACATGCTTTTACCCACATGTAGAATCGTCGTACCGGGATGTATCTCCATTCGTTGTCGTTCCCTGCAAGTGTACGAGCTGCCCAAACCAGGTGTCCTTTTCCAGGGAAATACCTGATAACATTTATTGATTTGCCAGTTGCAGGATCCACGTTGAGAAACTCCTGCTGAACGTTGTCGATCTTCGCGGAAACGTCTGTAATCCCTTTTACCGCCACATTAGCCGGTGCCTTCCAGATTCCCTTAGTTCGATCTGTCTGGCAAATGATCCCTGCAATAGCAGCAGATGGAGCAACAGGCTGCGTTGAGCCTGGTACAATAAGAAAAGGTAGATAGCTGGCGCCGTATTTAAGATTTTCGTTTCCTACAAGTTGCCGGTGATTGTTTATTGTATCAATGCTATAATCAGCACCACCCAGAACATCGAGGATAGCGAACCGGTTAAGAGCAATTGCACAGCTGCTGAGCATTGCCTTCGCCAATTCCGCATATTGTTGTTTGCCGAGCGAACTCATCTGCGGAACTACCAGCAACGTGCAATTGTCGTCTGGCTTCAACGCGTTTACGCAGTTTAAAAGATTAGTGTTATCCTGACCTGCATTTACAACAAAACAGTCTGCTCCTCCATTTTCAAAATACAGTTTCATGTGCACGTTCAATTCTCCTGTGTCGCCGAATGCTTCATTGTACTCAAGCAACGAAGTTATTTTCGTTTTCTGCATCTGGTTGTTAACAGAACCTGTGGTACCAACAAATACAGGAATGTTGCTGGGTAAAGAAGGAATACGAGGTTGGAAAGATGGACCCGGTTCGATGTAAATGCCAGGCGAATTATAGGTGTTTTCCGGTGGCATAGAGGAATTTCAATGAAGTTACTTTATTTAAACATCATTTCCTGTCATCTTCAATTTGTGCAAAAAGATCCTGGTTTTCATGGCAACACCTGAACAGGTCTGCAATAAAATGCATGCGTTCTTTAAAATTCGACCATTCCAACGCGCCTGATTCCTGCAAACTGTCGCCTGTGGGATCAACATTTGCCAAAAAACTTTTCAGTTCAACATCCTCAATTGTTTCCAATGATACTGCGAATGGCATATTCAAATCCTTTCCAAGCGCAAGTACTCTATTGGGTGGTATTGTTATCGTCATCATCTGCGCAGTCAGTATTATACGAAGTCGCGAAGATATCCGTTCAGCCAATGCTCCGGCCTTTTCTTCAAGCAAACCATTTGCTCCAACAAGAGCCTTTACCGTAAATAAAAGGCCTTTCCAGAAACCTGCATTATCCGATAACAACTTCGATATCTGCTTTAATATAGCTGTGGAATCTATTGTAACAGCATTCAATGCGCTCGCAATTTCCGGTTGTAATCGCGTCTGTTCATGATAACCAATTTCCAGGTTTGCAAAAAACCGGGCTTCAGAGGCTTTCCTGGAATCTGTTTCAAAGAAGGCCCGGTAATAGCGGTTAAAAGCCTGCCGCAGAAACCGTTGGCCATCCGGTGGGTCGCCATCTTTCAATTGCCCGAGGAAAGTTTGAAGATTTTCTTCATTGTATTGTGTGTCATGAAGACACAACCCGATGAAGTGAGCGAACTGCCAACCAATTTCTTTAAACACTTTATTGTTGCCGCGCCCCACAGCTTCCGCTGATTTGTCGACCGCTTCTGACATTGCCCTGCGAAGAACTGATTCCCTGATTTTATCCGGAGTAACACGTACACCTGTGCGCTGGGCGAACCATACAATCCATTGCAGTATTTCTTCTATTGATCTGTCATCACCAAGTCTGCGCAGGATGGTCTTTTTTAAATCTTCCCTGCGAATTGTTTCGCCGGCTTGTCGGGAGGCAAAATTGGCAAAGGTGCACCAGTTTGCGATAAACCCCGTACGGCCAGCCATAGCTGCTGAAAGCTGACGGTAACATTCGGTGATACGATAATTGCGCGCAACAGGATCGGTCATAGCGGCGATCTCTTCTACTTCAGATGTAGCAGGTGTACGCAATGCTGGAAAAATCTTGAAGTGAACGGATAACAACAAACGTTCTATCTGAAAGTTATTTTTTCTGCTAATCACCGCCAAATCGTAAAAACACGTTGTTTTTCTGCATAAGAATGCTGAACTTGTTCTGCCAATCCTTCCCCTCCCTACCCTTTTTTTCGGTTCCTCCATTATTCACCACATTCGATATCTGGCTATGAGCGTCGACCTAATCAGGATACCTGGGGTTGCTCAGGTCCCACCGACAGAACCTTCGCAATCGGCATACAGCATCGAGCAATCCATAGCAATTGGCAGCAGTGCACGTGGCACAGCAAGTATGCACGAAATCAAACTTACCAAAGACAATGTGCTCGAGTTAGTTTTTGACGACCAGACCACCTGGTTTTGCGATTCGGAGACCATTGAAGAAATATTCCCTGAAGCGACAGCGTCTAACCGCGATGCACAAGGTGCTTTCGTGTTATCGCCGGTTTTGCAACCCGACCAGGCCGATCGCGGCTTGCTCGGGAGCGCACTGCTCAAAATGGTAAACGTTCTTTCGAAGAAAAAGGTGAAAGAAGCCGTGCGCGATTTTGCCGAAGATCTCGAAAGAAAACAATTAAACAACTTATCGGGATTGTTCCGTGTTGATAGCAACTTCAACCTTTCCGCTTTCGCTCATGAACCCGCTGCAACTACATACCTCCTGTTTATACACGGAACAAATTCATCAACTACAGGTTCATTCGGGGAGTTGGTTAAAACCAAAGCGTGGGCAGATATTCAGCAAGGGTTCGGGAAAAATATAATTGCGTTTCAGCACGAAACGCTTAGCAAAAGTCCGCTGCAAAATGTGCTTGAATTGATACATCTTCTCCCGGCGGGAGTATCGGTTTCGCTGGTGACACATTCGCGTGGTGGACTTGTAGGCGATATCCTTGCCCGTTTCACCACATCCGATGGCAATAACCGGGGATTTACACAAGAGGAAATTAACTACCTGAAAAAGGAAAGAAGAAATAAAGACGTTTCGCTGATCAACGAAATCGATTCTTTATTCAGAAATAAGAAAATCACATTAAACCGGTATGTACGTGTAGCATGTCCTGCAAACGGTACAACACTCGCATCAAAACGCCTCGATCGTTTTTTCAATGTAACGTTCAATCTACTCGCAGTGGGCCTGAATTTAGTGACAAGCCCCATTTATCTCGCGTTTAAAAATCTCATTGTTGCTGCAATTGACAGCAAGAACGACGTTGAAGCTTTGCCGGGTATCGAGGCGATGAACCCTGATTCGCCTTTCCTTAAAGTATTGAATAATCCTTCCAGTTCAATCCGTTCCGATGCACCATTGTTCTGTATTAGCGGCAACTCAAAAGCGAAGCTGAACCTGAAAGCATTAAAAATACTTGCGGGGAGGTTGTTCTTCCAAAAAGACAACGATCTCGTAGTGAACACGCTTTCCATGTACCAGGGATCGCGGCGGTTGAATGCAATTTATTATCTGCTCGACGAAGGCAGCCAGGTAGACCATTTCCATTATTTCGAAAATGACCGCACTGCACGCGCGATATCGGAAGCACTTCGCCCTGGTGATGTGGTAGCACCAGCTGAGTTTAAAGTGGTCATACAGGAGCAAGGCGTAACGCTCGACAGGAACGCTCTGCTTAAACTTGAAGGAGGAAGAACATACGAGGATTTTGTGTCGGGCACCAAACCAATACTTGTGTTGCTGCCGGGAATCATGGGCTCGAATTTATCGGCAAAGAATCAGCAACTGTGGATCAACTATCTCAACTTCTTATCCGGGGGGTTGATGCAACTTCAAATCAGCAACACAACGGTTAAGGCCACGTCGCTGGTTGGCACGTCTTACAAGAAATTTGTAAAACACTTCCAGTCCAGGTACGACGTGGTCACCTATCCATTCGATTGGCGGATGCCCATGACCGTTAGTGCATCAGCATTTAACCAGAAGATTATTGATCTGCTCAGGTTTAATCAACCTATCAAGTTAGTCGGACACTCTATGGGTGGTGTACTTATCCGTGATTTCATTGCACATCATCCGGACACGTGGGCTGCATTATCCGTAAGAGACGGCACGCAGGTGCTCTTCCTGGGAGCTCCACTGGGCGGATCGTTCCGCATTCCTCTCGTACTATTCGGCCGCGACGCCATCATAGACAAATTAGCCAAGCTCGACATTCTGCATACAAAAACGGAGTTGCTCGCAGTTTTTAATCGTATGCCTGGTTTGCTGAATCTTTTGCCGCATGCAACGGATGCCCAGAATGATTTCAGCAATGGAAGCATATGGACGGCCATGCGGTCGGCAGCGGGCGATAATCAATGGCCATTACCCATTCAGACTGACCTGGATAAATTCAAAACATACCGCGACAAAGTGCAGGGAGCAATGCAGTCGCTGGATTTTTCAAAAATGGTTTACATCGCAGGAAAAGACAAGTCGACACCATGTGGATACAGCATCGAAGGAAAGAATGGTTCAAAAGAACTGGTTTTTCTCAGTACCGCAGAGGGAGACCAGAGTGTGACCTGGGCAACGGGCATACCGGCGAAGATGATTGACGATAACAGCGTGTATTATGTAAACGTGACGCATGGAGCATTGGCGAACGAGCCTTCCATATTTAAGGGAATAGAAGAAATTCTGCAAAACGGCAGCACCAATGTTTTGAGTAAAACCCGCCCGGTAGTTCGTGGTGCAGAAAAACTGTTCCGCACACCTGAACCATCTGATCTTGATCTTTCAGAAACCGGCGTTGAGCGAACATTGCTCTCAATGGATACTGAACAGGTACAGGTTGTGCAGGAAGCGCCAATACGCGTTTATGTGAGCCATGGTGATCTGCGCTTTGCTTCATACCCTGTAATGGCAGGTCATTTTTCGGGAGATGCTATATTGTATGCTGAAAAAGCCATCGATAACAACCTGAATGGCCGGCTTTCACATCGTCATGCGCTGGGGCTTTATCCCGGAGAAATCGGTACAAACCTTTATGAAGCCGGCAAGGCAGAAACTTTTCCCGGCGCTTTGATTATTGGTCTTGGTGAATTTGGCAGTCTTACTTCGTTTCAATTGACCCGTTCTGTGGAACAGGCCGTCTGCAACTACCTGCTTGAACTTGGATATTCAGGCACAGCCAATAAAGATAATGTGGGTTTGACGATACTAACCATTGGTTGTGGCTATGGCGGTCTCACTATCGATGGGTCGCTGCGGGCTGTACTGCAGGGAATACAGAATGGCAACCAAAAAATTGCATCGATAAAGGGTGACATGCCTGCGATCAGCATGGTTGAAGTGGTGGAACAGTATGAAGACCGGGCGGTTGCATGTTTTCACACGATAACTCGGCTTGAGAAAATCACCGACAAAGTAATTAATATCATCCGCGAAAAAACCTATATCAACAAGGTATTGGGAAGAAAACGCCGGCTTGCGGATACAGCTACCGATGAATGGTATAGTCGCATCACGGTTGAGCAGGATGAACTTCGCGAAGCTGGGAAACGATCTGTTCTCCGCTTTACATCGGCGAATGGCGGAGCCAGGCAAAGCCAGGAAGAGTTGTTTATAAATGGAGCTCTTATAGAAGGAATGCTCGAGCGGATGTCGGTAAACAATAGCTGGTCGGCCGACAGTGCAAAGACGGTATTCGAATTGTTTATTCCAAACAACTTCAAGGAACAACTAAAACGCCAATGCAATTTATGCTGGGTGCTGGATAATGAAACGGCTGCATATCCATGGGAGTTGCTACAGGATGAAACAGTGAACACAAAACCTTTGTGCATAAATGCTGAAATGATCCGGCAACTCACAACAAGAACGTACCGCCAGGTAGTTCGACCAGGAACAACGAATAAGGCGCTTGTAATTGGTGATCCGAATACGGAGGGTTATGCCGACCAATTGCCCGGTGCTTTGAAGGAGGCACAACAGGCAGTTAAGCTATTTGAGCAAAATGGTATTGAGACAGTGAGTGTGCTCGAAGGCAGCCCCGATGAAATTGTGAAACAACTGTATAGCCATAAATACCAGATACTTCACCTGGCAGGCCATGGAATATTCACCCCGAATGAGCTGCACAATACAGGCATGCTGATCGGCAATGGAATATTTCTGACCCCGCAGGAATTTGAGCAGATGAGTTATGTGCCGGAATTCGTGTTCATTAATTGTTGCTATCTCGGGGCAGTTAGCGGTTCAGCAGAAAAGAAATCACAGCGGCTTTACAGGCTGGCCGCAAATATAGGCACGCAGCTGATTCAAAATGGCGTGAAAGCCGTTATAGCTGCGGGATGGGCCGTTAACGACGATGCTGCGCTCGCTTTTATGGAGAAGTTTTACGAAGAAATGTTTGCAGGCAATGCATTTGGAGCAGCCGTGCTGAAAGCACGGCAACACGTGTACTTCTTTCATGGACAAACGAATACCTGGGGAGCTTACCAATGTTATGGCGACATGTACTACAAGTTCCGTGAACGCGAAGTATCCGGGCCAACTACCTACTCCTTTATCATTCCGCAGCAGGCAGAAATAGAACTGAGCAACCTGCAGAATGAAATATATACCGGTAAATATCAGCACGACGAAGTGCTGGTACGATTAAATGCTATTGCGGATGCCGTGGAAGCTGCTGAACTGCGAAATGCAACAATAAACGAACTGGAGGCAGGCATCTACGCCGACCTGGGAGAGTATGAAATATTCATGGAAAAGTATGAGATGCTGTTGACCATGGAAGAAGCGACATTCACGGTAAAATCACTCGAACGCTATTGTAACGTGAGCAGCAGGAAAATTGTGCAGGATTATATCAACAAAAAAAATTCTGTCGTGAAATTGCGGCGCGAGCTTGATGAATCAATAGAAAAGCTGAAGACACTTTCCATACTCAGCGCCACATCGGAACGGAACAATCTTCTGGGAAGTGCATACAAAAGAAAAGCCTTCATTGCATCTTCCGCAACACAAAAGATTTCTGCATTGTCTACCGCTGCAGAATATTACCGCCAGGCATTTGAGAAATCATCAGCAGAAGAGTCTGCCTACCCGCTATCTAACTGGTATGTGCTCGAAGCTATACTTACACCGGCCGATAAGAGAAAATCAAAAACATGGAAACTTGATCCTGAAGCAGCCATGCAACAATTACAGAATCTCAGGCAACAGTATAAAAAGACCAGAAGCAATATTGATTTCTGGGACCTGGCAAGTACGGCAAATATCAGCTTAGCTGTAGCGATCATAGCGGGTATTTATCAAAAGCCGGGCGACAACTGGAATATGGTGATGGACGCTTACAAACGTGTGTGGGAACGCGCTGGCGCCAAAGGACATAAGCTGGCGGAAATCGAGCACCTCGATATTCTGATCGATGGTTTGAACCTGATTAAACAACCTGCCGCGAAAAAGGTTCTTAAGAATGTGCAACAATTACAGGAGTCGCTCAAAACAAGATTTACCGAAACTTCAAAATAACGTTATATGCCTATACAGTTTTTTAACCCTGAAATCACCAGTCTTCGGATGGGACAGCTTGCCAACAACAGGTCGATAATAAAGAAGCTTCCAGGCAACATAAAAACTTCCGGCGATGTTTCGGGTATTGAGATCCGCATGCTTCCGCCATTTATTGTAGATAATCATACAGCGCCGTTATGGCCATTTCCCGGCTATTCAAAACTGTATAGTCTCACGATAGTTGTAAGCGATGTTGAAAACCAGGTGGCCGGCACCATTGACCTGAAGGGGTTTCCGAGGATTGGCGACCAGGAACATTTACCCATAAATAAGACCATCTTCTACTGGCAAGGAAAAAATGATGAGGAAAAGGCGCCCAACCAGATTCACATTATGACGTCGGTAATCAAGAGTAAACAGCCACTCCGGTATACACCAAACATTATGACGGATTTAAAAAACCACGAAGGTTATAATAACCTTGTGAAGCAAATAGCAAAAACAACTGCTGAAACTTCGGCTGCGGGCATTGTGCTTGACCTGGTAGGCGAGATTGCGGGAGTAGTGGGTAAATACCTCGGCGACGTTGAAGACAAACCCATTGGAACAACCATCAACAGCTATACTACTCTATATGGCGACTTCGACGCACTTGGAATAAATAAGCGTAAAATTCCGACTCCGGATGTGACGTTTGAATTTGACCTTGTGGTTCGCGACAAGAAGAAAAATGGAGAAAGAAGTGCCGGCAAAACAAGGTCGACGAAAAAAGCAAGCGGCGGCGGGAATGAAGATGATGAAGTGGTTGTAGAAATGATGAAATTGTAGAGCCTTTAGGGAAGGGTGATATTCAGAACAAAGCCGGGTTTTTTAAGATCAGCTTCGGTTGCTTCAACCAGGCGCATTCCTGGTTTAAGTGACCTTGTGCGTATTGCTTCTTTCGCTTCAGCAGCGCTACTTACACCTTTGATCAACTGTATTACTTTTTTATTTTCCGCAACGGTTACCCGTTCCACTCCCTTCCAATTAAATTGAAGCCCACTCAGGTTTTCCAATAAAGGAATGTTGACCTGGAAAACTTTTTTATAGGGATAATCATCAAAGATCGGGGGTGGTTTCAATTCGCGCATACCTCCGCGTTCAGGTGCAAACATTCTATGTTCTCTCAACCGCTTTTCATGACTCATTATAAAGGCCGTAGAATACAGTTTATTGTTCGAAGGGAATAAGATGACCTTGAAGAACAACAAGGGAATGCGGAACGATGGATCCTTTAAGTACTTCGGATCTTTGCCTGTAAGCACCGGACCGGTAAACACGCAGATGCGTCCATTGCCGTTAACAGTCGAGGCTTCATCGATTATGTACGATTCAAGTGACCGCCACAACCCGGTATTCAGACGCTCGGCCTGCGGAACGCTGTTGGTGAAGAAAAAAGTCTGATACGCTTTAAGTTTTCCATCTCTCCCCCTGCCCATTTCATCATTTGATGCCATATGGCCTATTTCAAACTCGGTGATGTCTGTTCGCAGGTTGTAAAAGTCGTTACCCAGCTGAACTGATTCCGGGATCCGCGGATCTTGTACAAATGGGGGGCGGGTGATTGATGTCGCCTCGTCATTGCCGTCAATGTTGTAGGCGGCAAAAAACGGAACCCTGCGTTTTGTGTTGTATGCCACACTCATGCCCGAATAGTGCAATAGGCCTTCGTTGTTTCCATCTACTTCCGGTAATTGCTTCTTTAGGTTTTCAGGTAAAACTTCGAGCAAATCTATTTCTACATCTCTTTTTATAAAGTTGGTGTCAAAACCTTTGCATTGCTGCAGAAAGTCGGGAGAAAAGGCTAATTCTTTCTCGGAGGGCATTGTAAATCGTGTGAAGATTCTATTCTAATTTAACGAATTCCGGAGTATTCCTGCGGGATGATTTTACCTGCACACAACGTGTAAATGAACGGGACCCAAAAGGAAGAATGTAGAAAGAATTGAGTAAATTACTTAATAAGAGCCTTCGAAACTGGTCCACATCTTTTGATCCGTTCAAAAAAAGACTGCCCATGAATGTCCTAAAAGAAAAATCAAAAGCCAGGAAACGCTGTTTTGTTGTGATGGGTTTTGGCGTAAAAACCGATCTTGCCACAGGGCGCCAGCTTGACCTTAACAAATCCTACAAAGTTCTCATCAAACCCGTGGTAGAGAGCAGAAACCTCGAATGCATCCGGGCGGATGAAATTGAACATACCGGTCCCATTGATCTCCATATGTATCGCGAGTTGCTGGATGCAGACGTTGTAATCGCCGATATATCAACCGCAAATGTGAATGCATTTTATGAACTCGGCATCCGCCATGCACTTCGGAGAAGAACTACTATCATCATTTCAGAAAGCAGGCTCTCATATCCCTTCGATCTGAATCATATCAAAATATTCAACTACGAGCATCTCGGATCCGCAATAGACTACGATGAAGTGGAACGGTTTCGTAAAGTGCTTGGAGAAACCCTCGATACTGTATTACAGGTTGAAGATCCGGATAGTCCGGTATACACGCACCTGCAGGAACTGATACCTCCATCAATTCGCAAGAAAGCTGCCAACACAATGCGCCAATTGAAGCAGGAGATACGTGATGCTCTTGAATCACAAGAAAGTGCCTCAGGGCAGGTGGCGATTTCCAACCCTTCACTCGCTGTGCTTATCGACAAGGGAGAAGAAGCATTGCAGCAAAGAGATTACCATTCCGCAGTAGCTTTTTTCAAAACCGCTATTTCGGAAATGAACCGCGAACCCGATCACAAGGCAACCTACGATCCATATCTTGTACAACGCCTTGCGTTCGCAACTTATAAAAGCAAAGAACCAGACACAAGTACTGCATTAAAAGAATCAATTCGGTTACTGTCGCTTCTGGATCTGGATCATACGAATGATCCCGAAACAGTGACGCTTGCGGGCAGGGTGGAAAAGCGACTTTATGAAGCAGAGGGAATTAATGAACATTTACAGAAAGCAATTGAGTATTACGAACGTGGGTATTTCCTGGTGCAAAACAGGTATCATGGAATTAACCTTGCTTTCCTGTTGAATAAACGTGTATCAACAGATATCTACACAGATACGGAAGGAAAGATTACAGACATGGTGCTTGCCAGCAGAATCCGGCGTAAAGTGTTACTCCTTTGCGATGAGAACTGGGAACAGATCATGCAGCGCGAAAGCCGCCAGGTAGGTATGCCGGCACCCCAGGGAGACCAGGAACTCTCGGCAGACAACCTCATTGCCCGTGATGAACAAAAGTTCTGGATACTTGTAAATCGTGCTGAGGCCCACCTCGGGCTTGGTAATTATACAGAATATAAAAGAGCATCAGAAGCAGCAAAGAAGATTGCACACACCGACGGTATGTGGCAGGCATTTGATGAAGAAAGTTCTGAACTAAAAGAGTTAATTAAAGAATACGGACATTTAGTTAATCTGCAATCAGAAGCAACGGCGTAAGTGCAGGCAGAGGGCAGATGGCAGATGGCAAGAACGGAGAACGGAGATCGGAGAACGAGAGCGACTTTGTGTTTAATGTTCTCTG
>JAFAGE010000171.1 GCA_023423015.1 Bacteroidota bacterium | reverse complement strand
TTACGAGACTCCGCAGGAAGATGGTTCTGGAGCTTCCAGAAGTTCCTGCTTCCGCTCTTTTTGATAGCACTGTACACATAGCCCGGACCACCATTGTATGCTGCAATAACAAGCAGCCAGTCGCCGAACTCATTGTACAGGTATTTAAGGTATTTGGCAGCTGCATGCGTACTTTTATAAAGGTCACGACGTTCGTCCTTGCCTTTATTTACCTGCAGACCATAACCACGCGCGGTAGCGGCCATAAATTGCCATGGTCCCACGGCACCAACATGCGAAACTGCAGAAGTTTTCAATTTTGATTCAATAACAGCGATGTACTTTAATTCTGTTGGAAGACCATGCTGTTCAAAAATTTCATCAATCATGTTGAAGTAGGGAAGACCCCACTCCTTCATCCGGTTAAAACTTTTACTATGGCTCCTGGTAAAATCTTCAACGAAGCTCTTCGCTCTCGGATTCAGGCGAATAGTGTTTGAATTGATGGCGTTGTTCTTAATCACAGATTCAATCTCTACAGTCGCCGTTGCAACAGGTTCCTTAATCACCTGTGCAGGTGAAGGAGTTTTTGTGGTGTCAGCCACAGCAAACGCCGTGGTAACAAATAAAACCGATAATGTGGTCAAAAACAAGCTGAGTTTCATCATCATTTGTTTTGATAAAACAATGTCGACTGTAGGCTTGGATTAAGATGATGATTAAACACGGGATACTGATTGTGCACTCAGTAGGTATGCCGGCGTCGAAGGTTTAGGTTTTTCAGAACCGGGATTCCCTATACTGCTGCATCCAACTATCAGAGAGGCTCAGCAATGAGAGGTCGCTGTAAGCTTTACTCATGACCTGGACACCGTAGGGTAAGCCATTATTGTGCCAGAAAAGGGGTAGGGAAATCGATGGAAGGCCGGTGAGATTCGAAAAAACTGTAAAAATGTCAGCCGCATACATCTCCACGGGATCGGCTAATTTCTCGCCGAGTCTGAAAGCGGTAGTAGGAGAGTTCGGGAGGAGAAGCAGGTCGAAGCTGCTGAAAATCAGGTTTGTCTTTTCAGTAAGTAACTTTCTTACCTGTTGAGCTTTAGTAAAATAGGCATCGTAATAACCCGCGCTCAGCACGAACGTTCCAAGCATTATCCTACGTTTAACTTCGATGCCAAACCCTTCAGAACGCGTCTTATTATACGTTTCTGCCAAATCCGCCATTTTTTCGCGCTGTCGGTAGCCAAATCGCACGCCATCGAAGCGGGAAAGGTTAGAAGAAGCCTCAGCCGTAGTTAATATATAATAAGTAGGAACTATATATTCGAGGTGCTTAAAGTCCACAAGTTCAACTTCGTGGCCGTCCTTTGTGAGCTTTTCAAGCAACCGGGTGAGGCCGGATCTGATTTCCGGATCCAGGGCTGGGGTTTCCATGGCCTGCCGGAAAACCGCAATCCGGAGTGGGGTATTTTCCGGTTTAGAAGGGCGTAATGCGTCAGGGGATGCTGTACTATCATATTGGTCATTTCCCCCTACAACGGCCAGAACAGCTCCCACATCAGGAATGTTTTTTCCAAATATGCCAATCTGGTCAAAAGATGAAGCATATGCGATTAATCCATAGCGGGAAATTACCCCATATGTGGGCTTAAATCCGACAATTCCACAGAAATCAGCGGGTTGCCGGACCGAGCCACCGGTGTCGCTCCCTAAACTAACCATGCATAAATCCGCCTGAACTGAGACTGCTGATCCACCGGAAGACCCTCCGGGTACACGAGATTCGTCCAGGGCATTCAAAGTGGGGCCGTAGGCTGAATTCTCATTCGTCGAGCCCATCGCGAACTCATCACAATTTGTATGTCCTATGATAATAGCTCCTTCTTTGAGTAATCGGTCGACGGCCGTCGAGTTGTAAAGGGAAGTAAAACCTGATAAAATCTTAGATCCTGCAGTGACCGGATGGTCTTTGTAGCAGAGTACGTCTTTGATGGAGATCACCACACCGTGGAGTCTGCCCATGGGTGCTCCCGATGCTCTTAATTTATCTAATTCGGCAGCATACTGCAGCGCTTCTTCGTCGTATGTGCGTATGTATGCATTCAGGTGCTTTTTAGCACTAATGCGTTCAAGATAATACGAAACAGCATCTACGCAGGAAGTCGATCCACTCCTCAGTTCGGAGTGGTATTTTTCTATTGACTCGAATTCAAACACAGTAAGAGCGCCGGCCGGCCGGCGTCAGATAATAAGAGGTGATTAAGGTTGAACGGTTGAGGAAGAATTTTTCTCCTTGGTAGCGTCTTTTGCAGGCTCATTCATGCCTTCTTCTATTTCCCGTCTTACATTGGTCTTAGCATCGTTGAATTCACGGATTCCTCTTCCCAAACCTCTCATAAACTCAGGGATCTTACGGCCACCGAACAGGATCAGCACGGCGAGGATGATCAGAATCCATTCTGTTCCTCCTGGCATCGAGATCATAAGTAGGTTATTAACTGTGGGCTGAAACATAAAGTTCATTTTTAAATTAGACTAACGAAATTAAGTGTTTTTTAGATTAACGCGATGAATTAACATCGGCGTGTGCAGAGACGAAATAAAAAAAGCGGAACCTTAAAAGTTCCGCTTGAATAATGTTGTCTGAACACATTAATGTGCAACTGCAGTGTGTCTTTTTTCCTTGATCCTCGCACTCTTACCGCTGCGGCTACGCAGGAAGTAAAGTTTTGCACGGCGAACCCGACCGCTCTTGTTCAATTCGATCGAGTCGATATTTGGAGAAAACAGCGGAAATGTTCTTTCAACACCTACGCCATCGGAAATTTTTCTTACTGTGAAGCTGGCTGTTGCGCCCGAACCCTGGCGTTTAATTACATCGCCTCTGAAGCTCTGAATACGTTCTTTACCACCCTCGATGATTTTATAGTTCACTGTTACGTTGTCACCGGCTTTGAATTTCGGAAACTCTTTTTGCCCGGTTAACTGATCATGTACGAACTGAACTGCTGGGTTCATAACTACTTATTTTAAGGGAGGCAAAGGTAGGGATTTAAAGTAACAAGTTCAAAGTTTACCGGGAAAACTTGCGTATTCACCATCATTTCAGACCCCGGCAATTTACCTCGCCACGTTAACAGCCCGTTTTTCCCGGATAACAGTCACCTTGATCTGGCCAGGGAAAGTCATTTCTGTCTGTATTTTCTGGGCAATCTCGAAGCTCAGTCGGTCGGAGTCGGCATCAGTTACCTTTTCGGCCTCTACAATTACGCGAAGCTCGCGGCCAGCCTGGATAGCGTATGCTTTTTCCACTCCGGTGTACGACAAAGCCAGGTTTTCAAGGTCTTTGATTCTTTTAAGGTACTGCTGCATGATTTCCCTGCGTGCGCCCGGACGTGCACCGCTGATGGCGTCACATGCCTGCACGATTGGTGAAATCACATATTGCATCTCGATTTCGTCGTGGTGAGCACCAATGGCGTTCACTACGGCCGGATTTTCACCATATTTCTCCGCCAGCTTTGCGCCGAGCAGGGCGTGGCTCAATTCAGTTTCTTCGTCCGGAACCTTTCCGATGTCATGCAGGAGGCCCGCGCGTTTGGCCAGTTTGGGATTCATACCCAGTTCAGAAGCCATGATACCACAGATGTTTGCCACTTCGCGACTGTGCATCAACAGGTTTTGACCATAGCTGGACCGGAACCGCATCTTACCAACGATACGTACCAGTTCTTTATGTAACCCGTGAATTCCCAGTTCTATCTCTGTTCTTTCGCCTATTTCAACCACCTGTTCTTCGTTTTGTTTGCGGGTTTTCTCCACAACTTCTTCGATTCGGGCGGGGTGAATACGTCCGTCGGATACCAGCCTTTGTAAACTGAGACGGGCAATTTCGCGTCGTAAGGGGTCGAAAGATGAAAGAATAATAGCTTCTGGTGTATCGTCCACGATCAGGTCTACACCGGTTGCTGCTTCTATCGCGCGGATATTTCTTCCTTCGCGGCCAATGATCTGACCTTTGATTTCATCGCTCTCCAGGTTGAAAACGGTAATGGAATTTTCGATTGCCTGTTCGGCTGCTGTACGTTGTATGCTTTGAATAATAATTTTTCTTGCCTCCTTGTTTGCCCGCTGTTTAGCGTCGTCGATTATTTCCTGCTGGAGCGAAAGTGCCTGGGTATGAGCCTCTGTTTTCAGTGTTTCAACGAGTTGCGATTTGGCCTCGTCGGCGGAAAGACCGGCAATTTTTTCCAGGCGGCGGATATGCTCTTCCTGGTG
>JAFAGE010000130.1 GCA_023423015.1 Bacteroidota bacterium | reverse complement strand
CACTATGGGTGCTGCTGAAGAAGATGTAATGAGCGACTGGAACAACATCCCCACAAGAAAAACAGTTAACTCCTTTTATATCGACCGCACGGAGGTGGCAAACATCCACTATCGCGAATACATTTACTGGATCAATAACGTGTTCGACGGCGACGAATATCAGCAGGTGAGAGAAAATGCATTGCCCGACACACTCGTTTGGCGCAGTGAACTCGCTTACAACGAACCACTTGTGGAATACTATTTCCGCCACCCTTCTTATAACTATTATCCTGTTGTGGGCGTTTCATGGCAGCAGGCACACGACTTTTGCCTTTGGAGAACCGATCGTGTGAATGAAAAGGCACTTATCGACAAACAGTTCATCAACAAAAACACGCTTAAAAATATTCAGGGCCAGGGTTCAGAAGCTTTCAACACAAAAGCTTACCTCCTTGGTCTTACCACTCCTACTCCCGGCCCCGGCGTTCGTTCAAAGAAAAATCCTTTGAAAAATCCAAACGGAACCCCGAGATCGCAGGTAACGTTCGAAGATGGTATCCTTCTTCCTGCTTACCGTCTGCCGACAGAAGCTGAGTGGGAATATGCAGCCATTGCTCTTGTTGGTCAAAACCCGCAGGTTAGCCGCAAGGAAGGAAAACGTGGTGAAGAGTTGGTTACCAACAAACAGGTGTATTCCTGGAGCCACAATGCTAACGGTCTTCGTGATACACGCCGCGGCAGCTGGCAAGGTACATTCCTCGCCAACTTCAAACGCGGAAGCGGTGATAACATGGGTGTTGCCGGTGGTTTGAACGACCGCGCAGTATACACCGCACCGGTAAATTCATTCTATCCGAATGCCTTCGGTTTATACAATATGTCTGGTAACGTGAACGAGTGGGTAGCCGACGTTTATCGTCCCCTTTCATTGGTTGACGTAGACGATGTATCGCCTTTCCGCGGTAACCGTTTCCAGAAAGATTTCAAAAACCCCGATGGCGAATTTGAAAAAGATAGCCTTGGCCGGGTTAAGAGACTTAACGTAACCGACGAAGAAAGCAGGCAGCGTCGCAACTACCAGAAAGGTAATGTGATCAACTACCTCGATGGTGATTCGCTCACTGTTGGTGTAAGCTATGATTCAACACTTGGCCGCGGTTATGGTCAAACCACTCTTATCAGCGATAAGTCGAGAGTGATCAAAGGTGGTAGCTGGAATGATCGTCCTTACTGGCTTTCTCCTGGTACACGCCGCTTCCTCGAAGAAGACCAGGCAAGCAGCACTGTTGGTTTCCGTTGCGCAATGGACCGTGTAGGTAGCCCTGAAGGAAATGGCCGCAAAACCGGTATCCAGTACAAAGAAAGAAGGCAAAACAATCGCAAAAGATAATCCCCGATATTTATTAAGGAGGGCCACCAAAACGGTGGCCCTTTTTTATTTTTGAAAGATGAACATTGTTGAGCTCTACGAATTGTACCGGCAATATCCGTCTGTACAAACCGACACCAGGAAACTTAAGCAGGGAGATATATTTTTTGCGCTGCGCGGCCCGAATTTCAACGCTAACGAATTTGCAGAAACTGCCCTCACCAATGGTGCTGCATATGCAGTGATCGACGATCCGGCGTTTCAAAAAATAAATAATACCATCCTGGTAGACGATGTTCTGCAAACCCTGCAGCAACTGGCTTTGTATCATCGCAATCAATTCAGTATTCCTTTTATTGCAATCACGGGGAGCAACGGTAAAACAACAACCAAAGAACTGATACATGCGGTGCTCAGCAAAAAGTACAAGACGTACACCACCGCAGGAAATCTGAACAATCATATCGGCGTTCCGTTAACCATTCTCGGAATCGGTAATGATGCAGAGATGGCCGTCATCGAAATGGGCGCCAATCATCGCGGAGAAATTGCTTCATATTGCATTTATGCGCGCCCTGATCACGGATTAATTACCAACGTTGGGAAAGCGCATCTTGAAGGATTTGGCGGAGTGGAGGGAGTTAAAAAAGGCAAAGGCGAATTGTTTGATCACCTGCGTTCGTGCAAGGGAACTGCATTTGTAATGTGGGATTACGATTACCTGCGCGAAATGAGTGCAGGAATACCTCACATCGTAAAATATGGTACAGCTGATGCAGATACAACAGGAAAACTTGAGCAAAGTGTTCCCTTCTTAAAAGTAAGCATCGATGGTTTGCAGGTAAATTCAAATCTCGTAGGCGAATACAATCTTCCGAACATTCTGGCGGCTGCAGCTATAGGTAAACATTTTGAGATTTCACCTGCCCAGGTTAAACAGGCGATTGAAGAATATACTCCATCGAACAGCCGCTCACAGCTGGTAAAGAAAGGATCGAATCACATTGTTCTCGATGCATACAATGCAAACCCGACGAGCATGAAAGCTGCCATCGAAAATTTCGAAAGAATAACGGCAGATAAGAAAGTGTTGGTCCTTGGCGCGATGTCGGAGCTGGGACCCGAAAGTATCAACGAACACAAGGCAATACTCGAATTAATAGGCAGATACAGCTGGAACGATGTGCTCCTGGTTGGTGGCGATTTTCTTCGCGTGAACACACCTTACAAAACTTTCGAAAACTCCCGGGAAGCCGGCAAGTGGCTGAAGGAACAAAATATAAGCGATGCCTACCTTCTTATAAAGGGTTCGCGAAGCATGCAGATGGAAAGAGTTTTGGAGGAGTGAAGGCGAAACAGAACGGAGAACGGGGAGTGGGGAACAAAATAAAAATGCCCGCTATAGCGGGACATTTATTTCTTTTTATCTGGCGGAGAGGGCGGGATTCGAACCCGCGATAGAGTTTCCCCTATACACACTTTCCAGGCGTGCTCCTTCAGCCACTCGGACACCTCTCCTAAAAACGGGCAGCAAAAATACGGGGAACAAAGGGTAAAGCAAAGTTTATAACATCGGCCCCAGTACCTTCCATACATTCTCAGCAAGGATCTGGTGGCCCTCAGCCGTCGGATGGATCCCGTCATCCATATTCAGCTCAGCTTCTCCTCCTACCCCTTCCAATAAAAACGGGATAAGCTTCGCATTGCTTTCTTTGGCAAGCTCCGGGTACATGTTCCTGAATTCTTCGGTATAACGGCGGCCAAGATTCGGAGGCATCTGCATGCCCGCCAGAACAATCTGTGCCGACGCATACTTTTCCCTCACCTTGTCAATGATCGCCTTGAGGTTCTTTCTCGTTTCCGACACGGGAATTCCCCGCAAACCATCATTGCCGCCAAGCTCCAGCACAAATATGTCGACAGGCTGCTTCAACACCCAATCTATCCGGGCAAGTCCATCAGCCGACACTTCGCCACTTACGCCGGCATTTACTACCGTATAAGGCTGTTGAAGTGAGTCAATTCTTTTCTGAATTAATGCTGGAAAAGCCTGCGACAGATGTAATCCATATCCCGCGGTAATGCTATTCCCCATAAACACAATCGTCTTCTTCTCCACAGGCGACGCTTTTACCTCCGTGCTATCGGTTTGTTTTTTCTCCTCCCGTGGTGCTGCGTTGTCGCCACAAGCCAAAATAATCATCATCGCCAGGAGAACCGGAATGTTAATCTTGAGTGTATTAATCACTTATCCAATATTTTTACCTGCCATTAAAGTTAAGCGGTCCAATGGAAGCAATCCTCAATATTAAAGGTTTAACAAAAACGTACCACAGTGCAGCCCGCGAGCTGACGATACTTGACAATATCAACCTCGAAGTTGAGGCAGGGATAACTATCTCCATTGTAGGTCCGTCCGGTAGCGGAAAATCTACATTGCTCGGCTTATGTGCAGGACTCGATCGCGCAACCAGGGGCACTGTTGAGCTGAATGGAATTTTATTAAACGATCTCGATGAAGACCAGCGCGCTGAAGTCCGTAATAAATATGTAGGATTTATCTTCCAGAGTTTTCAACTTATCCCGACACTTACCGCTCTTGAGAATATTATGGTACCCCTCGAATTACGGCGCGAAAAAAATATTCGGCCCCGTGCTCTCGGGTTGCTGGATAAAGTAGGTCTTTCGGAACGCGCCGACCACTACCCCGTTCAGTTAAGTGGAGGAGAACAACAGCGTATTTCTCTTGCAAGAGCGTTTTCAACCCAACCTAAAATCCTTTTTGCTGATGAGCCGACCGGCAATCTCGATGAAGAAGCAAGCAACAACGTAGTAAACCTGCTGTTTAACCTTAACAAGGAAGCGGCAACAACGCTTGTGCTGGTGACACACAACCTGGAGCTTGCCGCGAAAACACAGCGTATCGTAAGACTCAAGGGAGGTAAAATTGTGAGTGACGAAAAAGCAGGTGTACATGGCAGCTGATCGACTGTATAAACTTCGCTGGCTTTTTAAAATGGCGTGGCGCGATAGCCGCCGGAACCGTTCGCGCCTGTTTCTATTCGGATCGGCAATCGTGCTGGGAATTGCAGCACAGGTAGCTATCTTTTCACTTGGTGAGAATCTGAAACAAAATGTTGATGAACAGGCCGCCGTTTTATTAGGTGCAGATCTGGAAATTTCCGGCGGTCGTGAAAACACCGAAGCTGTAAAACATATCATCGACTCGGTAGGCGCAGACGTTAGTGAAGAAAGACGGTTTTCTTCGATGACCTATTTTCCCGGAAACAAAGGTACGCGGCTCGTACAGGTGCGCGCGCTGGAGGGGAACTATCCTTACTATGGAAAGCTTGAAACGAACCCCGTAGATGCTGAATCATCTTTCAGGAATAAACAAGCCGCCCTGCTCGACCGGTCGCTGATGATTCAATACAACGTAAAGCGCGGCGATTCAGTAACCATTGGTGATCTGAATTATGTTGTGGAAGGTGCACTGCTCAAAGCACCCGGGCAAACAGGAATTTCCGCCACGGTAGCTCCTGTAGTGTACATACCCATGCGTTTTGTGGAGAAATCAGGATTAATGGATAAGGGTAGCCGGATAGGATTCCGCAATTACATCCGTTTAAAGAATACAGTTGATCCGGTTAAACTAGTGCCCGTAATAGAACAACGGCTTGAACTGGATGGATTTTACTTCGATACCATCGAAACAGAAAAACAGGATACCGGCCGCGCATTCCGCGATCTCACCCAATATCTGCAACTCGTAGGTTTCATTGCGTTGTTGCTGGGTTGTATCGGGGTGATGAGTGCGATTCATATTTATTCACGCGAAAAGATCGGCATTATCGCGGTGCTCCGATGCCTGGGTGCACGATCATCCGATGCATTCCTAATATTTCTCATCCAGATAATGGTGATGGCCGCGATCTGCTCTGCATTGGGTGCGGCGCTGGGAACCGGTGTCCAGTTCCTGTTGCCTGCGTTATTGAGCGATCTGATTCCATTTGAAATAATAACCAGTGTTTCATGGAAATCAATTGCGCAGGGTTTATTACTCGGCGTCGTCATTTCGGTGTTGTTTGCCCTGGTTCCGCTCGTATCGGTTCGCAAAATTTCACCGCTGAATACGCTGCGCATGGCATTTCAGCCTGCGGGCCTCACGCGCGATCCACTCCGGTTGATTATCTGGGGCGGCATAATTATTTTTCTTTTCGCACTGATGTACCTGCAGCTTGGCAACTGGATGAAATCACTCGCCTTCATCGCAGGTATACTGGTGATATTTTTAATTCTTGCGCTCGTCGCTTCATTGATTATGTGGCTGGGAAAACGCTTTTTCCCCAGCGGTTGGAACTTCGTTTGGCGACAGGGAATTCTCAACCTTTATCGCCCCAATAATCAAACCCGGCTCCTCATCGTCTCAATTGGATTTGGTACAGCATTTATCTGCACGTTATTTTTTATCCAGGGCATACTCGTTAACCGCGTAGCAATGACTGCGGCAAAGGGGCAGTCGAACCTGGTGATGTACGATATTCAAACACCACAGCAATCTGAGATTTACCGGATTGCAAATCAGCATGGATTTCCAGCGAATCCGATGGTACCGATAGTGAGCATGCGGCTTGAAACGGTTAACGGTAAAAGAGCGATGGACGTACAGGAAGACACTACGCGCGAAGAGTCAATGCGCCTTTTTAGCCGCGAATACCGCGTTACTTTCCGCGACACCATTACCGACGCAGAAAAAATAGTCGAAGGCAAATGGCATCCGGCACCCGAACAAGGTACCGGTAATGTTTACATTTCCCTGGAACAGGGATTTGCTTCCCGGTTCGGATTAAAAATCGGAGACACAATGGTGTTTAACGTTCAGGGAGCACTTATCCCCACCATACTGGGAAGTTTTCGCGAGGTAGACTGGAATCGTTTACAGGCAAATTTTCTGGTAGTATTTCCATCAGGCGTCCTGGAGCAGGCACCACAGTTTATGGTATACATGACGCATGCTGCTTCAGATACAGCATCCGCACGGTTTCAACAGGAAGTGGTACAACGTTTCCCGAATGTTTCTGTAATTGATTTGGCCTTAGTTCTTCGGATACTCGACGACGTGATGAGCAAGATTGCGTTTATAATCCGGTTTATTGCAGGCTTTAGCATTCTTACGGGAATGGTTGTGCTTGTAATTTCCGTGCTGATAAGCAGATATCAGCGGATGCAGGAAAATGTGTTGCTGCGTACCCTTGGTGCAAGTGGCAAACAGGTCCTCACAATCACGGCACTCGAATATTTTTTCCTTGGAACGATGGCTGCAGTAGCAGGGATTATTGTTGCGATTGGAGCCAGCTGGGCCCTGGCTTACTACAATTTCGAAACCACATTCACACCCGCACTCACACCGATAATGCTGATCTTTCTCCTGATTTGTATTATGACAGTTGTTATTGGGGTGCTGAATAGCAGAAGCGTTTTGAACAAACCGCCATTGGAAGTTCTCAGGCACGAAGTCTAAAATGGCTCATTGAATACTTTAAGCGCATTCGCAGTTGTTATTTCGGCAACCTGTTCAATGTCTTCCTGGGCTACTTCCGAAATTTTTTGCACCACATATTTCAGGTAACTACTTTCATTTCTCTTGCCGCGAAAAGGAACCGGCGCTAAGTAAGGAGCATCTGTTTCCACGACAATATGCCGAAGATCCAGTTTAGATACCACCTCTGCCAGGCCGGCATTCTTGTAGGTAACTACCCCACCGATGCCCAACAGCAAACCGCAATCAATTACGGCTACTGCATTTTCATAAGTACCCGAGAAACAGTGAAATATTCCCCTCAATCCTTTGCCTTTGTATTCTTTGAGGACCCCGATCACCGCGTCCATAGAGCTACGTGAATGGATCACGATCGGTAACGAGGCGGACAGGGCTATGTCGATCTGCTCGCGGAAACAAATCATCTGGAAATCATCAAAAGTGCGGTCCCAATAATAATCCAGCCCGATTTCCCCGATGGCGGCAAACGGCCTTTTACCCACTTCAACTTGTAAAAAATCAAGTTCTTCGCGATAATTCTCGTTCACATAGCAGGGATGTATGCCCGCCATCGCCCGGCAAACACCGGGATATGCTGTTTCGACATCGAGTAAACGAAGAAAATGATTTTTGTCAAGTGCAGGCATAAATATGCGTGCAACCCCTGCTTCCCTTGCCCTTTGAATCACCTCATTCCTGTCGTTGTCAAACTCTTCCAAATACACGTGACAGTGAGTATCTATAAGCATTGGAGGCGATTTCTTCATTTCCATAGGATGCAAATTTACAAGCGAATTACCGCTCTTTCCCTGAAACCCTTTTCGGCCGTATCTCGCTGCTGAAGCGGCATACGGGCGTTATAGGGTTATATAAATAAGTTTTGTTTTATTAAAAAAGTTCTACCTTTAAAGCATTTTTCATAGGGTACGGAATAAAAACGGGCCAGGGTGTCTACCCCGGCCCAACTTATTTTATATATGTCAATATTTTTTCAATATCCCCCGACCTCATCCTTCCTTATCTGATTGCCTCAAAGCGGTATCCCTCCGTCGTAAAGTGTTCCAGGGTTTTCAACAAAGCGGGTTTCATGCGCGGCAATGCTTTTTCACTGTCATGGAATACCACGATTGAACCAGCCTTTGCTTTTGAAATCACATTCGACGCGCATTTTTCTGCCGATACTGAAAGATCAAAATCCGCACTCAACACGTCCCACATTATGATTCGAAAGGCAACTGGTTGCTTCACGTTCTCTGTTGCGGTAAGTAATCGCACCTGGAACCTGCTGATCTTTCCATAAGGCGGCCTGAAGAGTGTACTGTCGATGTACTTACGCGCCAGTGCAATGTCACGGATGTATTCTTCATTCGGTGTTTTCCATCCGTTAACGTGATTGTGTGTATGATTACCAACCGCGTGACCTTCATCAATAATTCTACGGTAAAGTTCCTGGTGGGTTGCCACATTCTTTCCGATGCAGAAGAACGTTGCCCTTGCATCGAATTGCTTCAGTGTATCAAGTACATATTTTGTTGCTTCAGGATGCGGACCGTCATCGAATGTGAGGTAGATTTTTTTCTCCTGCCGGTTCATGTTCCATATGCACGAAGGATAGATCTTCTTCAGCAAGACCGGCGTTTTTGTAAAATACAACATACTACAAATTTCTGCCTTTCTTCGATTACAACCATCGTGCTCGTTCCGCTGCTATTCGCCATATGCTGCCACGTGCATTACCTTTCCCTGCGCACGAAATATTTTTCCGTTCGTTTTACAGTATTCAGCCTGTAAAGTTTCATTCGTGAGAATTTTGTCCATGAACACCTTAATCTCTTCTTTTACGAGCATCGGCGTTCTGCCATGCATAACCGCTTCGGTGATATAGCCATGCATCAATGGTTCAAGTTCATCGAAGAAGAGATTCCGGTCCGAAAAAATTTCGGTTCCGATCACCTTGTTGCCGCTGACGCAAATAAAACCGCACATTGTGCTGTCCGACTTGCGAATTTTTTCCCGGAACCAATCCATATATTCTTTGTCCAAAGCCTGGTATTCCTTGTTTTGCTTCAATGCGGCGTAAGCAAACGTGGGAGATGAAAAAGCAGAAGCACTTAACTGCGTAAATATTTCTTTCCAGATCAGCACCTGGTTCTTTGTTTTGTCGAGCACCTTGCGCAATTGCGTGTTTGCATAGTTGTCGTACTGCAGCTTTCGTTCCTTGTCGCTCCACCTACCCTCTTCGATGCACATCACAGGTATGTACTGGTCGCGGCCGGTCGGAGAAAGGATAGTGTCTTTCGTTACCATACGGTCCTGCCTTCCTCCTGTAAATGTTTCTCCTGAGGCAACAAAAATGGATTCGTCTGAATGATTGTTGATGCGCAGCCAGTGCACGTTCTCCGTAGATGCACTTCCTCTTTCGCTGACAGAAGCTTTGCCCGATTGTATGGCGCGGCTCAGCGATATCAGGCGCGGCCCGGGTTTACCGTCTCCGTCTTTAGGCCTGATTGGGATAAATTGTAACGATTTATACTCCCAGGCACTATCATAATCTACCCACACGGTTTCATATATAAGCTGGGCAGGTACCTGGTGAGAAACCAATATGCACAGGAAAAACAGGATTTTCTTCACTTAACAATAAACGAATATGCCACAGCTCTAGTGTGGCCGACAGTGACTCACCCACCCATTATGTATATTTGCCGCCTATGCCTGGAAAAGTAAGGGTGAGGTTTGCTCCAAGTCCAACAGGTGGCCTCCACCTGGGTGGTGTACGAACGGTTTTATATAACTATCTGTTTGCACGGAAACACGGCGGCTCCTTTGTGCTTCGGATTGAAGATACCGACCAGTCACGTTTTGTGCCCGGTGCAGAAGACTACATACACCAATGTCTCGAATGGTGCGGATTACCGCCGGATGAGAGTCCTGTCAAGCCCGGTGAGTTCGGTCCTTACAGGCAGAGTGAACGCAAGGAAATTTACCGTAAATACGCAGAGCAACTCGTACAACAGGGAAATGCATACTATGCATTTGATACTCCGGAAGAACTGGAACAGATGCGCGCGGAATTTAAATCGGATGCAAATCCTTCCCCGCAATACAACCAGCAGTTGCGCCTGAAAATGCGTAATTCACTTACTCTCGGGAAAGAAGAAACAGACAGGCTGTTGCAATCAGGAACACCACATGTAATCCGGATTAAGATGCCGGAAAACGAAGACGTTTCTTTTTCGGATATGATTCGTGGCGAAGTTCATTTTAGCAGCAGCCAGATTGATGACAAGGTGCTTTTGAAAGCTGATGACATGCCCACCTATCACCTTGCAGTGGTGGTAGATGATTATTTAATGAAAATCACGCACGCATTCCGCGGGGAAGAATGGCTACCAAGCGCACCCGTACATCTGCTGCTTTGGAAATACCTCGGTTGGCTTGAACATATGCCGCAATGGGCTCATTTACCCCTGATCATGAAACCTGATGGCAAAGGAAAATTAAGTAAGCGTGATGGCGACAGACTCGGCTTCCCGGTTTTCGCAATGGATTGGAAAGATCCCAACACAGGAGAAGTAACCAAAGGATTCCGGGAAAGAGGTTTTCTGCCGGAAGCTTTTATCAATATGCTGGCTTTGCTGGGTTGGAACGATGGAACCGAACAGGAAATATTTACAAAGGAAGAGCTGGTAGAAAAATTCTCCCTCGACCGGGTTCATAAAAGCGGGGCCAAATTCAATTTTGAAAAAGCTAAATGGTTTAATCACGAATGGATCAAGAAAACTGAAGACAGCAAACTTGCCGCGGAACTGAAAAAATATGTAGATGATGCGGGCGGTGAAGCATCGATGGAGAAACTGGTCAGCGTTTGTAGTCTCATCAAAGACCGTTGCACTTTGCTCCCGGAACTATGGGAGAATTCAAGTTTCTTTTTTATCCGCCCTGCTGAATTCGATATCGATGCAATTAAACCCAAATGGAATGAAGCAAAAACGGAGTTCTTCAATAGCTTCATCGATTCCATAGAAAATACGGCACAAACGAGCGGAGCAGAAATGGAAGCGAATTTTAAAAACCTGGCTGCATCGAAAAACATCAAACCAGGAGAAGTGCTCCTGCCATTGCGTATTATGCTTGTCGGAAAAAAGATCGGGCCGGCCGTTTTTGATATTGCCCACAGCATCGGAATTCCGGAAACAACTACCCGGATCAGGTACGTGCTGTCGCTGTTATCTTAAAGAATCGTTGCTAATGAAAAAAGAAAGGCCAGTAAGAGTGCTTGTTGCCAAAATCGGTTTGGATGGACACGATCGCGGCGCTAAAGTAATTGCAACCTCTCTTCGCGATGCGGGAATGGAAGTGATTTATACCGGCCTCAGGCAAACACCTGAAATGGTGGTGAACACCGCATTGCAGGAAGACGTGGATGCCATCGGCATCAGCAGCCTGAGTGGAGCCCATATGACCGTGTTTTCAAAAGTCATGGGATTAATGAAAGAAAAAGGATTGAACGACGTACTCGTGACCGGCGGAGGAATAATTCCGGAAGAAGACATGAAAGAACTGCACGCTATGGGTGTGGGACGCTTATTTCCACCAGGAACGTCAACATCCGACATTGCAGATTACATTAAAAAGTGGGTTCAGGAAAACAGGGAATATTAATCTAATTCTTCAAGGTTATGTACAAAACTTTACTCACCAGTCTCCAGGATAACATCTTCACTATAACGATTAACCGTCCCGACAAACTCAACGCCATCAACGAAACAGTGATGCGCGAAATTGGTGAAGCCGTACAGGAGATTTACCAAAATCCGGATATAAAATCTGCAATAATTACAGGTAGTGGTGACAAAGCATTTGTTGCAGGTGCCGACATAAGTGCCTTTTCAGGAATACGCACACAAGGTGAACAGATGTCACGATTGGGCCAGGATATTTTTATGAATATTGAACGTTCACCCAAACCTGTGGTTGCCGCAGTAAACGGTTTTGCATTGGGTGCAGGTTGTGAACTGGCAATGAGCTGCCACCTTCGTGTGGCTTCTTTCAATGCAAAGTTCGGCCAACCCGAAGTAAATCTTGGCTTGATACCCGGTTACGGCGGCACGCAACGGCTTGTGCAGTTGATTGGTAAAGGCCGTGCACTCGAACTGCTGCTTACCGCAAACATGATCGATGCATCTACGGCATTACAATGGGGACTGGTAAATCATGTATCTGCTGCCGAAGATCTATTACCAAAAACAAAGGAATTGCTGAACCTGGTAAACAGTAAAGCGCCACTTGCACTCGCAGGATCAATCAAGGCTGCAAATGCAGTGTTTGATGAAACTGTTGAAGGTTACAGCCTCGAAGCAAGGATCTTCGGGGAATGTTTTGCAACAGAAGATCTGAAAGAGGGAAAAGATGCCTTCCTCAATAAAAGAAAAGCAAAATTTCAAGGAAAATAAACATACAGAACAATGAACTACCGTATTGAAAAGGACACAATGGGTGAAGTGAAAGTGCCCGAAAATGCGTTGTATGGAGCGCAGACTCAGCGAAGCATAGAAAATTTTAAGATAGCGCAGGACATCAACCGCATGCCGCGTGAAATCATTCGTGCATTTGCATACCTTAAAAAAGCGGCCGCAATCACCAACCTGGAAGCGGGAGTTCTATCAAAAGAAAAAAGCGACCTCATAGGTAAAGTGTGCGACGAAATCCTCGACGGAAAGCTCGATGAATATTTTCCTTTGGTAGTATGGCAAACCGGAAGCGGTACGCAAAGCAATATGAACGTGAATGAAGTGATCGCCTATCGCGGTCATATCATCAATGGCGGCAAACTCACCGATAAAGAAAAAGTATTACACCCGAATGATGATGTAAATAAATCACAATCATCCAACGACACGTTCCCTACAGCAATGCACATTGCTGCGTACAAGATAGTTGTTGAATCAGTTATTCCTTCTATTCAAAAGCTGCGGGATACCCTTAAAGAGAAAAGCCGCCAGCATATGAAAGTGGTGAAAATCGGAAGAACGCATTGCATGGATGCCACTCCCCTCACACTTGGACAGGAATTCAGCGGATATGTATCACAGTTAGATCATGGATTGAAGGCAATCAGAAATACTTTGGAGCACCTGTCTGAACTTGCGCTGGGTGGCACGGCTGTCGGAACCGGGATAAATACGCCAAAAGGTTACGCCGAAAATGTTGCCAAACATATTGCAGCGCTTACCGGACTTCCATTCAGAACCGCTGAAAATAAATTCGAAGCACTCGCTGCTCACGACGCAATTGTGGAGGCACATGGAGCATTAAAAACAGTTGCTGTCAGCCTGATGAAAATCGCGAACGACATAAGGCTTCTTGCATCCGGTCCACGTTCGGGCATTGGCGAAATTTTTATTCCAGACAATGAACCGGGTTCCTCAATCATGCCAGGTAAGGTTAACCCTACACAATGCGAGGCGTTAACAATGATTGCCGCGCAGGTACTCGGCAATGATGTTGCGATTAATGTCGGCGGAGCAAATGGTCACTTTGAATTGAATGTTTTCAAGCCCATGATGATTTACAACTTCCTGCACAGCGCCCGCCTGATTGCTGATGGATGCGTGTCATTTAATGACAAATGCGCAACCGGCATCGAACCTATTGAGCCTAACATCAGGAAACACGTACAAAACTCATTGATGCTGGTAACATCATTAAACACAAAGATTGGTTACTACAAGGCTGCTGAGATTGCGCAGAAAGCCCATAAAGAAGGTACTACTCTAAAGGAAATGGCGGTGAAACTCGGTTATGTTACACCAGAACAGTTCGATGAGTGGGTAGTTCCCGAAAAAATGGTTGGCGAGCTTACTGCAGAATAAGCTTTTTCAACATCACCACATTGTCTGTGCCGTCGGTTATACGCACGATGTATAAACCCCGCCGGTAACTGCCTGTATTTACATTTACGCGGTTCTCTGTAAACATGCCGTTAGATACCAATTTACCGGTTGCGTCGTACAGAAACCACTTGAGCGGTTTATGCGCACCCTTTTCCACTTCAATGCTAAAGTTCGATTTGGCAGGGTTTGGATATACGTTGAAGCTGTATTGCGTGGTATTTCGTGTCGACTGATCGCGCACGGAAAGTAGTGCCCCGGAATATTGGTAAACAAGTATAGATCCCCTGTTCGTGAGTGTACTTGTACCACTACCACTGGGCCCTGAAGTAGAGCCAATACTATCGGTGATGATAAATATTTTCAAACCATCCGGGCTCAGTGCAACATCGCGGTAACGGTTATAGGTAACGAAATACGGAATTGTATCGGTGGCTACTCCATCTAACGTGTTGTTTAATTTAACCCGATAGAGAGTTCCTTTTCGTAAAGTTGGGATGAGTAGCGAGGGATACCATGTAGGTATCGCCATACCATATTGAATATTGTAATAATCCACGCTTGAAGGAGCTATGGTTGCAAATTTCATCCAATCGGTTCCCCCCGCATTGCACACAGTTAATGGGTTCGTTCCACAATTAACGTGCATACTCAGAAGAGGCTTTCTGAAATTCGTTTTAAGGGCCGTTGGTGCATCTTTTTCCTGGGTGATAACTGCTCCGGCGGGTATGGCGTTTTCAGTGTATGCTGTGCTGTTGCAGGATCCCGAAGAACTCCAGTTTACATATTGGTAATTCACGTTGTCAGAATCGCCCGCTATATAAGGCCAGCCGTAATTTCTGCCGCTTTCAATCATGTTTAGTTCATCATCTGTTCGTGGCCCGTGCTCAGTGCTGTACAATTTTCCACCAACAACAGGTACTGGAAAGGACGATCCATTTGATGCCGCCTTTTGCCATACCAGTCCCTGGGGATTTCGATGACCTTTTGAATATACGTGGCTTCTGACACCATTGAAAGTTGGATTGTCGGAAGGAATTGATCCATCAAAATTCAGGCGCAAAATTTTCCCGGAATAATTCGTGTAGTTATTGGCGGCTATCTGACCTGCAGTGGGATCATCCTGCGAACGCACGGCATTACACCGATTTCCAAACTGGTTATTCCCAAGGTCGCCGCAGGAGTAATAAAGTTTATCGTCGGCACCCACAATCAGACGGCCGGTACTATGGTCGTTACTTGCCGGCAGGCCACTGATCAGAATGGTTTCGTTGGTCAATGTGGGATTCGCTCCCGAGTTGAATTTGAATCGGGAAATACGTGCGGCACCTGAAGCGTAGGTATAAGCAATGAAAATAGAATCCTGGTTGGTACCCTGGGCAAAGTTGGGATGCAGTGCCATACCCATCATACCATCCTGGCCGATGCCAGTCGCCCTTCCCATGCCATTGCGTGTGATGTTGAGAAAAACGTTGGCTCGATGATCCAGGATCACTCGCCGGATACCCGTTCCCGTATCAACGCGTAACACCCTGCCTACCTTCTCGGTGATGTATAGGTAATTGTCGGGACCATAGATGATTTCGAATGGATGGGCCAACCGGTAATTGTTTCCGCCACCGGGCTTTTGATTGAGTTCTGTGAACGTAAAGGGTTCGTTTTGTGCAAAGATTCTATTGCCAGCGCCTGTAACAAGGGCAATACAGCAGACCACGATCAGGAGTTTCATGGGTATTTGGATTAGTTTAAACCGACCACATATTAAAAAAAGTTCCATTTCGATCAAATAGACATATAACGATCACCGTTATAGTAATAATACCAGGTTGAATTGCAGCTGAAATATGATTTTTTCCTATTGATATCGCTTGCACATTCAATTAGTTTTACATATAAACCCTGAGTTCCGTACCCAAATCCAAGCCATGAAAAAACATGTACTCATCTGTGTGCAATTCCTGAAAACACTCGCACTCCTGGTGTTTTTCGGATGTATTTTCAATTCGGTTCGGGGGCAAGTGAAATTTGGAAACAGTTACGTAAACCTTTCGAAGAAAACTGTAGGTGGAACCGTGCAACCGGGCGATACACTTGAAATACGAACCAACATATGGTTTCCCAATAATTTCAATTCCGGGAATATCTACTATGCCCGCTACATCGATAATCTGCCAACCAATACAGCATTCGCTGATGACTCGCTGAGGCTGATTACCAATGAGGGTTTAACCTATAAGAATTGGACGACAGACGCTTCAGATGATCCGGGCACCTATAATGCGGCTCCCACTGCCGGGCAATATAATGTGAAGATTAATCTTGGCCGCACAGCAACTGCCCCTACCAACACATCGAATAATTACAACGGGGGAGGTCGTATTATTACCGGAGGAACCAGCAAAGACAAACCTCGTGCAGGTGGAAACGTCCTGATTACAACATCATTCAAAGTGCGTGTTATAGGTAATATAGGAGACACGATCGTTATTGGTGCCGGACAAATCCGCTATAAAACAACTAATAGCACAGGCGCAGCAGACCAGACTGTTAGTGCTATACAGTATAAAATTCTCATTTCAGATAATGATCCTATTTGTCCGAATGCGATCGGCAGAAACTTCGTAGCCGAAGCGGGAGGTACATTCGACAGCGGCATCGTGCAAAATCGTACTTCTGCACCTGCGTTTCTTATTCCCGGTTACACATACCTGAATAATGTAAGCCCCACGCAGGCCATTGGCGATGGAACTTATGGAATCGTAAACAACCTGAGTCCCTGGGGGAGTACCTATCAGAATGCTGAAAAAAGAAATAACTGCGTAACCACAACAGCTGGTTCACCTCCACCACCTGCATCGTGTGCGAACAGGATGTTCAGTGGTCACTGGGATATTATAGGCGATCACACCGGTTCTTCTACACCTGAAGGAAATGTTCCGGTTGCACCAGGAACAAACGGAGGATATATGCTTGTGGTAAATGCCGACTATGCCACCAGTGAGGCTTACCGCCAATCGCTTTCCGGATTGTGTCCGAATACAACGTATGAGTTTTCGGTGTGGGTGAAAAACGTATGTACTAACTGCGGTGCCGACTCATTAGGAACCCAGACATTCACTCCAGGCGTGTATCCAAACCTGTCGTTTGCCATTGATGACCTCGACAGGTACTCGTCTGGACAAATTGATACCATCGGATGGATTAAGAAAGGATTTCTATTCAGAACAGGCCCAAGTCAGACTTCTATTACTATTTCCATCAGGAACAACGCATCCGGCGGTGGAGGTAACGACTGGGCGATTGATGATATCGCACTTGTAACCTGTAATCCAAACCTCAACCTCGTTCCTTCAGGTAACGCACAGGTTTGTTTCGGATCTCAGGTTGATATTTCATCTTCCGTTAGCTCGTTCTTCAATAACTATACTTATTATCGTTTCGAGAGAAGTACCGATGGTGGCTCAACCTGGACGGTTCCTGCAACCGGTACAGGTACACCGGCAAGCGTGCCCGGGGGCTACCAGTATACTGCGCAACTCGTGCCTTCATTCCTCGCAGATGCCGACCATCATATGAATCAATACCGGTTTGTGGTTGCATCGTCGCCGGCGAACCTCAGTAATCCGGATTGCTCGTTCATGGCGAGCACAACCATTGTAGTAATGGTGAATAACTGCTCAGTCGTATTGAGTGCAAGCGATTCCGTGACGCGACGCACGCGCGTGGTCACCCGAACAGGATCAAATATTGAAATACGAAAACTCATCAACCCATTCCGTAGCAAGATTTCGTTTGATTTAATTGCTACAGAGGACGGACCTGCCACGATTACCATTATGGATAATTATGGAAGAAAGATCCGGCAGGTAAAAGCCAAGGCGTTAAAAGGATTTAATCATGTAATTCTTGACGAACTCAGCGGATTGAGTAAGGCCACGTACCTGTTACGCGTAGAATGTAACAACGAAACCATTAACAGGCTGGTTGTAAAATCAGATTAAACTATTCAGGAATAATTACAGCATTCTTCAGGGCCCATTCCGTGTCCCGGTCAACATCATAATAATATATGATACCCTTACCCCGCGCGAATACCGTATTGTAACTCCCAGCTTCCTGGTAAAACATATCGTTCGGTGATAGCATCAATTGCGTGAGCACACGAATCGATTCAGGATATTCCACTCCAAAAAAGCTCATGACAGCATCGCGTTCAACAATTGAGAATTGCAGTTTAGCATAAACAGGAACGCCGGAATAATTCAGGAACTCGGAAGGCGTTTGCCACAAATCACCCGGATTTAGATTGTCGTACAGGATGGCAGTTTCAATAGTTGGAGGGTCCTGTACTGCATCCTGAAAATTGAAAGTTCTGCGTTCAAAATATTCGTTCGCCGATTTGCGATAATAAAATGTGTCGCCCAACGTGCTCACGAACCTGGTGAACATCCGGCTATCGAATTCCTCTACGCCATCAACGGTTATGCGCTGGCTCCTGGTAGCATCATTCAGGTCTTCATATTCCCAATAGCTTCCAACCGAGAGCGGAAGATAATCGCCGGTAATTACCTCATCAAAAGGGTCAATTTCAACAACTGCACAGGCATCCGCAACAATCACCGGGTATCTCAGTGTGTCTGCACCACAAATGGCTTCAATGGTATAGTTGCCAACTGGCAATTCAAATACAGCTGTACCGGGAGCCGCACAGGCAGGTTCATTCGCCATGGCAGCAGTTATTGTTGCCGACTGCGTTTCTATTCTTATTTCAATTGGTTCTGTATTGTTGCAGAGTTTACTGGTCCATACAGTGAGCTGACCGTTCTGTGGTGGCGGCGGTATATTATCCCAGCTTGTGATCACCGACTTGAACCTGCCATCTGATATAGTATGTTCTCCTCCCTGGCTGTCGACGACGGTTCCAGAGAACGTACCTGTTACACTTGTTGAATCGATGGAAGTAATGGTTATGGAAAAAGCGCCGGTCTGAACAGGCGAACTCTGGAGTAGAACAGTACCGCCTTCTGCGTATTGAAAAAACACATTTGGATTTGTGTATGATCCTGAAGCGATTTCACTTGCCACTACCTGCAAAAACAACTCACCGGTTAATTCAGCAGATGTGCCTACCATGCTGATGGTATTTACCGAGCCTACCGACTGTACATAAGCCGAGTCCATCAATCCGTCTTTGACTGTACCCGCTTCGGTAAATTCCCACATTTCTTCCGGCGCACCGGGAAGACCGCCAAGTTCTGCACTGCGTTCCTTTTTACAGGCAAAAAATATAAACAATGAAGCCAGGAAGGCGCCAATAAATTTTCTTGATTTCATTACCCGGAGCTTTTTTCTTTTACAATGCACGAACGGTATTGTTCACAGGCGGATTGGCCTCAAGTGTTGATCCAGGCTCTTCGTGGGGATGTTTTTTAAAGAAACGCTTTTGAAAGATCAATAATAATATAACTCCCACAGATATGGAAGCATCGGCGATGTTAAATATCGGGGAAAAGAAGGTAAACCTCTCCCCTCCCCATACGGGTATCCATTCCGGAAGCAGCTTGTCCTCAATGATAGGCATATAGAGC
>JAFAGE010000113.1 GCA_023423015.1 Bacteroidota bacterium | reverse complement strand
GTTATAGGGAGAGCCGCCCGTGTACAAGCTACCCGAACGCAGGGTGAAACCTCCTTTGTCGGTAACTGTATGCGGACCTGCATTTCCCGTATTAAAGTACCAGTTGCCATCGGCGCCGGCATACACTGCATGCAAAGAGTGATCGTGATCTTTGCCGCCAAATCCTTCAAGTAATATTTCCTTTTTATCGGCAACGTCATCGCCATTTTCATCTGTAAATACCAGCAATTTCGGCGAGCACGATACAATCACCTTCGACCCGAGTACAGCGATTCCAACAGGTGATATTAAATCGGGATCCTGCACAAATACCTTCGACACATCGGCTCTTCCATCGTTGTTGGTATCTTCCAGGATCACTACGCGGTCGCCCTGGTTATGATGCATGTACCCGGAATCTTTGATGTTGAATTTGCGGTAATTCACCGCTTCAGTAACCCATATCCTGCCTTTGACGTCTACATCCATATTGGTAGGATTGTACAGCATCGGCGATTCTGCCCATAATGTTGCCTGCAGATCGTCGGGAAGGAATAGACCTGTTTCCGTGATATTCTGATGGTTACGGTGATGAATAACCGTAAATGGATATATCAGCAGCAGAAACAATGATAGAATAATCTTTTGCACAGTTAAATTTTGTCTGCAAATAATTCTTGCAGAAATGAGAGATTTTGTTGGTAACTCAAAAGCACGTCTCCTTTTTCGGGTATGGCACCTTCAATCTGCATCCATCCGTCTCCATAGTAATCCATCTCGTAAAGAGTATCGCGGATTTTTTGCCAGGGAAGATCACCCTTACCCAGCAAGGAGCCATTTTCTTTCATGTGCAGTTCGCAGATGTTGTTTTTGCCCATCTGTTTTACTTCTTTCAGCATATCATAGCCGGCGTCTGCCGTATTCCTGAAATCGAGGTAGATTTTGAGATTATCGGAGCCTATGGCATCCATGATCCGCAGATGGCCGGCCGCGTCGAGGTATGATTCAATGCCGAGAATAACTTTTTGTTTTTCAGCTTCTTTAACCAGGCGCTTCAAACGGATAATTACTTCATTAATTCCTTTTTCATCGCCTCGCAGATCGTTGTTGTGGAAGAAAGCAAGCAGCAACACAGGAACTTGCAGCTTACCCGCGGTAACAATACTATCAAATACCCATTCTTCTGTTTGCGGATCCGATTTCAATGGGTAGGTATTCAGCTCTGCGATAGCCAGGCTTGAAATTGCTACACCTGAATTTTTCGATTCCGACAGAAAATCTTTCTGTACTTCAGGGTTCCGCAGGTGTAGATTATTTTCTTTCGAACCCATATCGACCATCAGGCCCTGAACACCAATTTGTTTTGCCAGCTGAAATGACGAAGGATCGCTGCGTTTTCCGATCGACCAATCGCAGGCGCCGATTTTAAATCTTCTTGTTTGTGTTGCAAACAATTGTTTCGGTTCCACTAACGATAATGCCGCAATTGCGCCTGCCTGCTTCAGGAAATGACGTCGTAATGTCATAATCGAAAGATAAAGGTTAATCAGTAAATCATAAAAGGTTTGATGCAACGGAAGGTATGTTCATGATGTCAAGCAAAAAACCTTTCTATGCGATGCCTGCTGCTTACCTCTGTTACCGCGCTTATGTTTTGCGGTTGTGTTCGCAACCCCACACCACTCGACGATGGCAACATTCAGGCGTTTGTACCCGTGTATGCGAACATGTCTTCCATTGGTGCCATTGAAATTAAGGATGTGCGACCCACAGCGAAGCCCGGAAAAATCTACGTGTACCGATCTTATATCCTGCAGAACGAAATGAACGAGGGCATTCATGTAATCGATAATAGTAATCCCGCATCGCCTGCCAAGGTTGCATTTATTACCATCCCCTTTAACACCGAGATGGCTGTTTACGGCGATTACCTCTACGCGAATTCAATAAACGACCTTGTTGTAATCGACATGCGCGACCCACTGCATCCGGTAGAGGTAAACCGTGTTGAAAATGCCTTTCCCCTGATTTCACAGGAACACCCACCCGGAAACGGATACTTTGTGTGCCCCGATCCGTCGAAAGGAACAGTAATCGACTGGGTGTTAGAAAATGCAAAAATCCCATCCTGTAGAAGATAAAACCTTTTTTATGCTAAGCCGAAAACTAACAACAACGATGTATGATCACAATACATCACCGAAAAGAAAATCATTCTGCTTCTCTTCCCTGGTTGCGTTGAAATTCCCAGCTTTGATTATTCTTTTTATTTTCCTCGCTACGGCGCATTTCTCCTGCACGAAAGAAGGAAAAGGATTAGCGGTTAGCACAGGCAAAGGCGGGTCACTTGCTCGATTCACAATCGTTGGCCATCATTTGTATATGGTTGACCGTTCACAATTGAAAGTCTTCGACATATCTGCCGCAAAGCCTGTATTGAAAAGCAATACCGAAATTGGCTTTGCGATTGAAACAATATTTCCTTTTCGCGACAAGCTCTTTATTGGCTCCGAAACGGAAGTGCATATATTTTCGATCGACGACCCGGCACATCCCAAAAAACTCAGCTCTGCCATTTCGCCAACCGTTATGCGCCGTTGCGACCCCGTTGTGGCAAAAGACAGCGTAGCATATGCAACATTGCGTACCAATGGTCCCTGTGGTGGAATCCAAAGTATCCTGGCAGTATACGACATCAGCAACATCGAAAAACCTGTTGAGGTTAACAGGGAATTTATAAGCGAACCTTATGGATTAGGTTATGCCGATAGCGCGCTCTATGTATGCAACGTCAATAGTTTACTGGTATTCAATATTGCACAACCATTCGAGCCAAAAAGAGTAACAGAGATAACCGGCGAAAAATATATTGATGTGATTGCTGCCAGCAATACCCTTATTTGCTGGACAGCCCGTGGTGTTGTGTTGTTTGATATAACTGACAGACTCAATCCACAATTGATTACAAAAATCAGCTGATGTTGCTGCGCTTAGTGCTGTTTCCTCTCTTGCTGACTGCATTTAACGGGTATGCACAACCACGTTCGTTTCATAATCCTGGCGACGTGTTTATCCGCTTCAATCCTCTCGGCGTAATCGACCTGTCCGACTTCCATCTCTCATTTGGAGTAGAACGAATATTGAAGAATCGTTTTTCTGCAGGGGTAGACGCGGGGTGGATTTACGATTCTCCTCTATTCGAGAGGGCCAATCGTTCCCGTGGTTTTCTCTTACATCCCTTTATGCGTTACTATCGCGGACCACGAACATTCTACATAGAATCAGAACTCCGTTATCGTAGAGTAGACCATCAGTTCACCGATTGGCTATGGCGTGGTGTTGATAATGATGTTCCTTCATATGAAGAGTTCACTTCATTTCGCTTCAGGAAACAGCAGGCGTCACTTAACCTGAAAATTGGCCGGGTATTGCCGCTAACAGCAGATGGAAAGCTCTGTTGGGAACCATACATGGGAATGGGTTTACAACGAAGCAAATTCACTATTGTCGGCGAGCAGAACAGCGCGTACACCTATAACAACTGGCCATGGAGGTGGTCCTCCGGCGAAGTGCACTACAGGCCGTCACTGCTGTTTGGCATACGCGTGAGTTTTTCAGTCCACTCACGTGTATGACGCGCAAGCATCGAAATAACATCCTGCTTGCCGGCCTTGAAACTGTGGTCGGCACCTTCAATGGTTTGCAACGTTGCCGTTTTTAAGGATGATGTAACATCTTTGATCAGGTCGTAAGTCGCAAGTTCATCTCTTGTTCCCTGCAGAAACAGTAAAGGGCACTTGATTTTTTTCAAATGATCTGCCCTTTCAATGGAGGGTTTACCGGCGGGGTGTAATGGAAATCCATAAAAAATAATTCCGCGAACATAGCCGATTGGATGAGCCGCCATCAGTTGCGAACTCATTCTTCCGCCAAACGATTTCCCCGAAATAAATAATGGTAATGCAGGGTACAATTTGTTCACATGTTGCACAGCGCATTCAATTGTTTTGTGTGCAACTGCCGGCAGGTCTGGCCTTCGTTTGTGTTGTTCTGTAAAAGGGAAGTTGAAACGCAGCGTGCCAATGCCCTCTTCACTCAGAGCTTTTGCAAGGGCAACCATGAAGCTGTGTTCCATTCCGGCTCCGGCACCATGTGCCAGGGTCATCACGCACTGTACATTTTCGGGTACGACGAAAGCTGCTGAAACATCCCCGATCTGTTCTGAAACATGCAGCTTGAAAATATCCGGGCTCATATAGGTAGGTAAATGGTGTATTTATTGCTTTGCTAATGTAAACAGAAAACCAATGCAGGATCTTTATGGAACCGTGGTGGTGATAACCGGTGCATCAAGCGGGGCAGGCAGGGCAATAGCCAACGAATTTGCGGCTACCGGCGCCACACTGGTGTTGGCGAGCCGCCGCGAACAGTCGCTCAGGGAAGTGGCCGAAGAATGCCGATCGCTGGGTGCAGTGGTTCACGAAGTTATTACTGACGTCAGGCGCGGCACCGATGTTGCAAAACTTGCCCGATCTGCGTCGGAACTTACAGGGAAGATCGACATCTGGATCAACAATGCAGGCGTACTTGCTGCTGGTGGGTTCGACGACATTCCTGAGGAGGTAAATACGAATGTTGTACTTACAAACCTCATGGGCTACATGCACGGTGCGCAATACGCGCTTCCATATTTTAAACAACAAGGCTATGGCATGTTGTTCAACAATATTTCAGTGGGCGGGTGGTTTGCTACGCCTTACGCTGCGGCATATACGGCAAGTAAATTTGGTATTCGCGGTTTTTCAGAATCACTGAAAGCAGAGCTGCACGATTATCCTGACATTCACATTATAGATCTTTATCCCGGTTTTCTCGACACTCCGGGAATTCAACATGCAGCAAATTATACTGGTAAAACATTGATGCCTGCTCCACCGGTGTATGATCCACGTAAACTGGCAAGGGCAATACTGCGGCTCGTTCGTTATCCTGTACAGAAGAAAACAGTGGGAGCAGCATCTGCATTTCTGCGGATTGCATATGCAACCTTTCCTGGTTTATCCCGCACCATCACATCGGCTGTGATGCGCGGTTATTTCAAAAAGGCGAAACCAATATCGGAAACCCCGGGCAATGTTTTATTTCCCGTAGAATATGGTAACAGCATCTACGGTGGCTGGAGCCGCAAACTCACCCCGAAACCACGAACATTTGCAATTGCCGGAGCGGCGTTGGTAGGGTTGATCTTTTTGGCAAGTTGCTTAAAAGGTGAAAAGTGAGAAGTGACCTCACCATTCACCTCCCTATTGTTTCACAAACATGATCCTGGTCGACTGATTCCGGTCTTTGATTTCGGCGAGGTATAAGCCGTGCGGGAACGATTGAATGTCTACATAAACTTTATCGGTTGTCATCTTTGTTTTATGCATCACCTTTCCACCCATATTGTAGATGGTAAGATTTCTCTCACCAGAACTACCCTGGTGGAAGATTGTAATTCGTGCGTGTGCAGGATTGGGTGACAACAACGTTTGTGCATTGCCGTAATTAAGCTGTTTTACCTGGCTGTATTTATACCGGCCATCAAAGTCGAATTGCTGAAGCTTGTAGTAGTTGATTCCATACACGGGGTTCTGGTGTACAAACGAATAGAATTTTTTATCGTCGCTGTTTCCGTGACCAGCTATCGATCCGATCTTATTAAAAACAACTCCGTCTATGCTGTGTAACACGTCGAATCGTTCGCAGTTGGATTCTGTAAGTGTAGACCAGTTCACATTGATGATGTGCAGGCTTTGCTGAACGTTCAGTTCAAGCCCTGTTACAGGCAACACAGCATTATTAACAATGATGGTATTTGCAGAAAGGGAGATCATCGGGTCGGTTGGCATACCTCCGTATTCTACCACGTACATCAGGTTTTGTGTACCGTTCAGGTCGTTCCATTTACCGGGAGCAGATCCAACAGCATACATTTCTCCATAACTTTCACTGCCGCCATAGTTGTTTGGTTCGCCGGAATTCCAGTTGTTATACATGCCGTTTGCCGGGGCGCCTGTAGTT
>JAFAGE010000058.1 GCA_023423015.1 Bacteroidota bacterium | reverse complement strand
GGGCGGAGGATGGAGGATGAAGGGTGGAGGATGAAGGGCGGAGGGTGGAGGATGAAGGGCGGAGGGCGACAGATATTCCGTTTGCCGATAAAATTATTTAAACAAACTTTCAGCCACCACCACTGATTCGGGTTTGCCTACGTCTACGAACGATGTTCCGGTATGGTCGAAGCTTTTGATCACATTCTCGTGAGCAAGTGATAGGTAAACATCTACCATCGAGAATTTCCCAGTCTGTTTTACCAAATGAAAAATTGAAGGGTCGATTACATGTATTCCGCTGAATGCAGCAGGCACCAGATCAGCAGCATTGCGTACTATCTTCTCCTCTCCTGTTCCCTCGTGTTTCCAGCCACACAAATTTCCGAGATGATCGAATAAAAAATAGCGCGACGATTTTCGTTTTGTTGTTGCCAGCGTGGCAAGCGGCATCAGCTTCTGATGGCTGGCTATCATAGCCGGAAGATCCAACGTTGTAAGCACATCCACATTCATCAACACAAAGGGTTCTCCATCAAGATATGGCTGAGCTTTCATCAATCCTCCACCAGTTTCCAGTACCACATCACGTTCATCACTCACCTGGATATGACTTCCCCATCCTTTGTTTTCAGTTATTGCCGACTCAATCTGGTCGGCGAAATGATGAACATTCACAACCACATCATAAATACCTGCGCTTTGAAGATATTCAACGTTTCGTCGCAGCAGGCTTTTGCCATTGACAACAGCGAGCGCTTTGGGATGTTTGTCGGTCCAGGGTTTGAATCGCGTTCCGAGGCCGGCTGCAAGAATCATTGCTTTCATATCAGAGTACAATATTTTCTACCATAACACTCCTTCCCGGATAATCGGTATTGAAGTGCAACCCACGGCTTTCTTTACGTAATTGTGCACATTTCACAATAAGGTAGCCGACAGTGATCATGTTTCTGAGTTCGCAAAGCTGAGGAGATAACGTTGTGCCCTGATACAAAGCCTCGGTTTCTTCCCAAAGCAGATCCAGGCGTTTCATTGCGCGCGACAGACGCACGTTGGTGCGAACAATACCAACATAGTCGCTCATCAGCAATTGAAGTTCTTTTAAACTTTGCGTGATAAGGATCATTTCTTTCGGATGGGTAGTACCCGAAGAATTCCAGTCTGGTATATCTTCCCTGAATTTAATTGCATTCACTTTGGTGGCAGCATCGGCTGCACAACGATGTGCAAATACCATCGCTTCGAGCAACGAATTACTTGCAAGGCGGTTTGCCCCGTGCAAACCTGTGCTTGCACATTCACCGCACGCATATAGATTACGTATGGACGTGCGTCCCCATTCATCTGTTTTAATTCCACCGCAACTGTAGTGAGCAGCAGGCGCTACCGGAATATGTTGTTTGGTGATATCAATTCCCGCAGACAAACATTTCTCATAGATGTTCGGGAAATGTTCGATGAACTTATCAAGGTTCATGTGCGTAACATCGAGATATACATGCTCCGTACCATCAATTTTCATTTCGCTATCTATTGCACGTGCAACGATGTCGCGTGGTGCAAGGTCTTTGCGCGCATCGTACTTCTCCATGAATGCTTCGCCTTTTTTGTTGCGAAGGATACCACCATCACCACGCACAGCTTCCGTGATCAGGAAAGCCTGTCCGCGCAATCCGGGCTCATACAATGCAGTTGGATGAAACTGGATAAACTCCATATTTTCGATTCTGCCCTTTGCGCGGTAAAACATGGCAACACCATCGCCTGTTGCAATAACGGGGTTGGTAGTTGTTCTGTACACCTGGCCATTACCGCCGGTGGCGAGTAGTGTCACTTTCGCCAGTATTTTTTCTATCTGGTTGCTTTGCCTGTTCAACACATATACGCCGTAGCACTCAACATCAGAAGTTCCTTTAGTAACAAGTGATCCGAGGTGGTGCTGCGTGATCAGGTCGAGTACAAAGCAATGTTTGATCAGTGTAATATTCGGATAAGAGGAGATTACTTCGAGCAGTGCGCGCTCCATTTCTTTACCCGTAACATCTTTATGATGAAGGATCCTGAATTCACTATGGCCCCCTTCTTTTCCCAGTTTGAAGTCGCCATCACGTTCCTTGTCGAATCTTGCGCCCCAGTTAATCAACTCTGCAATGCGGTCCACTCCTTCTTTAACTACAATGTCAACAACCCTTGGGTTGCAAAGCCCATCACCGGCAATAAGAGTATCTTCTATATGTTTTTCAAAGCTGTCGTTTTCAAAATCCATAACACCTGCAATGCCGCCCTGTGCATATTTGGTGTTCGTTTCATCGGCCTGTGCTTTCGTAATTATCAGCACCTTTTTGTCGGGAAACTCCTTTGCCACCTTTATGGCATAAGTGATGCCCGCAATGCCTGAGCCAATTACCAGGAAGTCGGTTTGCATATTCGCGAATAGAAATTAGTATTCGATCTTGTAAGAGAATTTATCGGGAGTATCCAGCAACTTCATTATGTCGTACCGGATGGTGACCGTTTTTTTGTCGTCAGATAACTTAATCAGTTCTGCATTATCAACCTTCTTCACTTTGGAAGGTAACCTAATGGTTGTGGTGAACAGGATTTCAACACCGCCGCCTGCCATTTGTTTTGCCTGCATAATTTCAGGTTTGCTCATCACTGAGTCGTACCGTTGCTTGTTGAGGCTGCGTGATATTTCATGGCGAGTGATCTTAACGTCGTAAATATTGTTGATCTGGTCAAAACCATCGTTCTTCGGCGCAGCGGGATTTTGAGCACTATCTTTTTGGGAGAACACTTCACGGAATACCGATCCCATGGTGTTGTTGCCTGAACCCATCATTATTTTCTGCAGATCATTGAGGCTTTTAAATGGAAGCTGCATATTTGTTTTAAAAACGCTTTTTTCCATGTCGAGCTGCAGGTTCAATGTTCCGTCGGAGAACAAACGTTTCTCCTCGTCAGATACATTCTTTGCGGTGTCGAGAACCGACTTCAAACGGATCAAAGTATCAATGGACCGTTTCAAACCGCTTTTGGCAAGTTCTTCCTCGTCCATCATGGTTTGCATCATCTGAATCAATGCGCTCATATCCATGCGGGTGGAGTACGTGCCGGTTCCATTATCGTTTATAACTATGTCTTCGTTGATCTCATAACAGCTGATGAACAACACTATTACCGACACAACGCAGAACCATATTTTCTTCATCCGAAATTTTTTTAGAAAGGTAAGCATTTACGTTCACGATTTCAGTTCAACAGGCTGAACAGCAGCTCTCCGTGCAGGGAACCACGACGCGAGAAAAGCAATGACCATCACAGTAACGGCCACCAGCAGAAAATCGGAAGGCTTTAATTCTACCGGGTAATAATCAATCAGGAAAGTGCCGCCTTCAATCACTACCAGTTTAAACTCCACCTGTGCCCAGCAGATAATTACCGCCAGCAACAACCCCGCTGCACAACCCATTGCAGCCAGCAAAATACCTTCGGTAAGAAATATTCTTCGAATGCGTGAATTGTCGGCACCAAGGGCTTTGAGCACCTGGATGTCTTTTTGTTTTTCAAGCACCAGCATGGTGAGTGCACCGATCATGGTAAATGCAGCCACGATCAGCATAAGTGTGAGTATACCATAAATGGCCCACTTTTCCAGTGTCATCACACTGTATAAACTTTTATTCTGTTCGTACCGGGTTTCAACCACTACAGCGTCGCCGAATATTTGTTGTACCTGCTTTTGTACATCGTCTTCATCAGCATCGTCAGCAATCCTGATTTCAATGTTTCCATATTCTTCAGGTTTCATCCCGAGCATCTGCTTCATGAATCTCACGTTGGTAAACGCGTATTTGTTATCAATATCCTGCTGTATAAAAAAAGTTCCGGTAGTAGCCAGGTTATCGGCAGAGAATGCCTGGTATGGGTCGATCACATTTATGTTTACACCACGCTTGAAGAGGTATGCGGTAATGGGGTAGATGTTCCTGTCGCTTTGCAATGCCAATGCGTTTTCGATACCGCTACCCAACACCACTGCAGGTTTCAGGTCGGTTCCGAGGTCAAAAGTCCCCCGCAGGATGTTGTCGGCCACTGAAGTAACATTGGTGTAGTATTCATCTACACCTTTCAGGTAAACGATTGTTTGGATTTCGCCATTTTGCAAAAGGGTTTTCTCTTCCACAATCATCGAATATGCCGCAACGCTGCTGAGTTTATTCAGCTTATCAAGTTGCGCATTATTTACGGTGATGATCTTGCCCGATTTGGGCGAAACTTTCAGGTCGGCGTAAAATGAAGAGTAAAGCGATTTAACCAGGCCCTCAAAGCCATTAAATACACTTAGTAATATGATAAACGCAGCGCTGATCAGCACGATCGCAATCATGCTGACCCACGCGATAATATTTATGGCGTTGGTTGATTTTTTAGCCTTGAAGTAACGCCAGGCAAATAGAAAATTCATTGCTCGCGTTTATCTTCATTTATCTTCTTGAAGAGCTCTTCCATCTTAAATACCTGCTCGAGCGTATCGTCGAGGTAAAATTGAAGCACGGGCATCCTGCGCAGTTGTTTGCCTACCTGCTGAGCCAGTTCCTTTTTAATTTCCCATGCGCGGTCTTTGATCTTCTTCAGCACTTCCGCCTGGTCGCGCACCTGGTACAAACTCAGGTAAATCCTCGCCTCCAGCAAGTCTGGCGTTACCTTAACGGAACTTAGCGACACCATGCCACCGTCGATCATGTTTAAACCCAGCCGTTGGAAAATGCCATTCAGCTCTTCATACAGCAACCCACCCACCTGTTTTTGTCGTTTTCCTTCCTGCATAAAGCAAAGTTAAGGGAATATGGGGCAGCCTCGCTTTGCCTATCTTTGCGCCTCATGAAGCGTTTTTCAACTATCCTGAAGTACCTCAGGGATCAGACGGGTAATATCTTTTTGTACATTCTGTTCAACCTCCTGTCAGTTGTTTTTTCGCTTTTCTCTCTTGCCATGCTGGCCCCTTTCCTTCAGCTCCTGTTTGGCAAGGAACAACTCATTGAAACCAAACCCGACTTCTCGTTTTCAGCTAATGGTCTTCTGAACTCATTTAAATATTACCTCAGCAACCTGATCCGCGAACACAATGAAATTTATGCACTCGGCGCCATATGTATCTTCATCATCATTTCCATATTTTTTAAAAACCTGTTCATTTACCTCTCCTACCGCATCCTGGCCCCGATGCGGAACCGGGTGATGAAAAGGCTTCGTAGCGACCTGTACGCCAAAATCCTGCAGCTGCCCATCGGTTATTTCACTGAGCAGCGCAAAGGCGACATCACCAGCCGCATGAGCAACGACACCAACGAAATTGAATGGAGTGTTATCGGCACCCTCGAAGGCCTGATCAAAGACCCGTTAACGATACTGATCATTTTATCGGTTCTTGTATTTCTAAGTCCTCAATTATCGCTTTTCCTGCTTGTGTTGCTTCCCTTAACCGGTTTCATCATTGGCAGGGTGAGCCGGAGCCTGCGTAAGCAATCGACACAAGCCCAGGAAGAAATGGGAACGCTGATGTCCATTCTTGATGAAACGCTTGGTGGTCTCCGTGTGATCAAAGCATTCAACGCGGAATCGCTGTTGCGTTCAAAGTTCATCAACAGCAACGAAACGCTCACGCATGTGCGCAACAAAATGGTGTTCCGGAAAGACCTGGCTTCGCCTATGTCGGAATTCCTGGGCGTACTTGTTCTTTGTTGCGTACTGTATTTCGGAGGTATCCTGGTTTTTTCGGGTAGCGATATCCAGCCGGATACATTCATCACATATATCGTGTTCTTCACACAGATCATCAACCCGGCCAAGTCATTGTCCACCGCATTCTACAATGCACAAAGGGGAAGCTCTGCCATTAAAAGAATTGAAGATATTATTCATGCCGATATCACCGTTGCAGAACCAGCCAAACCTGTACATCTGCAGGAGTTTAACGACAGCATAGAGTTCAAAAACGTTTCATTTTATTACAACGACGTTCAGATCCTCGATAATATCAACCTCAAAATACCAAAGGGAAAAACCATTGCGCTTGTTGGTTCTTCGGGAGCCGGAAAATCAACGCTGGCAGACCTGGTACCACGGTTTCATGATGTGAGCAGCGGCGAATTGTTGATTGATGGCGTTAATATCCGGAACTATTCATTACAGTCGCTGCGGAACAACATGGGTATCGTTACACAGGAACCCATTTTATTTAACGACAGCATTGCTGCCAATATCGCATTGGGAATTCCTGATGCCGGAGCAGCGCAGATTGAAGAAGCGGCCCGCATTGCGAATGCACACGATTTCATTGTTGGCAAAGAAGAGGGATATGAAACAAACATCGGCGACCGCGGCACAAAACTATCGGGTGGAGAACGCCAGCGCGTAACCATTGCCCGCGCAGTTCTTAAAAATCCCCCGATACTGATTCTCGACGAAGCCACATCATCGCTCGACACCGAGAGTGAAAGGCTGGTTCAGGATGCCATCAATAAAATGATGCAGCATCGCACGAGCATCGTTATTGCACACCGGCTAAGCACCATTCGCCATGCCGACGAAATTATCGTACTTCAGAAAGGAAAAATTGTAGAGCGCGGCAATCACGAAGAATTACTGGCGGCCGGAGGAACGTATAAGAGGCTCGTAGAAATGCAGGAAGTGAAGTAGTTTTATTCATCATCTATACCATTTATGAAGAGATTGTTTGCCTTATTGATTATCGCTGCAACCCCGTTGTTTTTATCTGCACAAAAGAAAAATTTCACATTCAACGAGCTTTTCGGATCCGGAATGCCGAAAGTGCTGAACACGTTACCGAAAATTTCGGGATGGAAAGATGACGACAATTACATTGAGGTGCGAACTGAGAATGGAAAACAAAACTCATTCCTCGTAAATGCATCTACCGGAAAAGCTGTTCCTTATACACCCGATACCAGCGTAACAGTTCCCGAAATCACCGACGCCAGGAATGCTACCGCTTCTCCTGATGGAAAATATGTTGCCTTTACCCGTAAAGACAACAACCTGTATATGCGTGAACTCGCCAGCGGCAAAGAAACGCAGATTACAAAAGATGGTTCGGAGGTGATATTGAATGGTTATGCTTCGTGGGTTTATTTTGAAGAAATACTCGGAAGAAGATCGCAGTATAAAGCTTTCTGGTGGTCGCCCGACAGCAAAAGCATTGCATTCATGAGGTTTGATGATACGCAAGTGCCGGTGTTCCCGATTTATGTTGCCGATGGTCAACATGGCTATCTCGAACAACAACATTACCCGAAAGCCGGCGACAAAAATCCTGAAGTTAAGATTGCGGTGTATGCAATGGATGGCGGTCAAACAACATGGGCAGATTTCGACGCTTCGCACGACCAATATTTCGGAACCCCGTTGTGGACACCTTTTAATGAATTGCTGGTACCATGGATGAACCGGGAGCAGGACTCACTGATTGTGTACAGGGTGGACAAATCGAATGGCACAAAAGCAGCTACTTATGCTGAAAATCAAAAAGCATGGGTAGACCTGGACGATGAAAACCGGTTTACTTTCCTCGCATCGCAAAAAGCTATGATTGTTGGCAGCGATAAAGACGGATGGTATAATCTGTACCTGCACGACATGAATGGAAAACTGCTGAACCGCATAACCCAGGGACCTTTCTGGAACACAAGCGTTCTTGCCGTAAATGAAAAATCGGGAACCGTTTATTTTTCAGCGCGACATGAAAACTCTACCAGGGTTGATGTTTATAAAGTTTCATTGAAGGGTGGAAATGTTACAAGGCTAAGCTTTGGCGAATACACGCACGATGATGTTCAGGCCTCACCTTCGGGAAAATACTTCATTACCCGTTATTCTAATTTGTCTACCCCTCCGGCACTTGCCCTCGTTAATAACAACGGTAAAGTGGTACGCACCATCGCATCATCAGCGAACGCCAATACAACTACATACGCTTTACCGGTAACACGGATAGTAAAAGTGAAATCAACTGATGGAGAGTTTGATCTTCCAATGGCTATATCCCTGCCTGCAGACTTTGATTCAACAAAGAAGTACCCCGTGTGGATCAGCATTTATGGTGGACCCTCTTCACTTGCAGTAAACGACAGGTGGATGCCGGTTGGCGGATTCGACCAGCTTTGGGCCCAGGAGGGTTTGATAAGAGTGGCGATGGACAACAGAAGTTCCGGGCATTTCGGGAAAAAGGGGATGGAGCACATCTTTAAACAGATGGGTAAGTGGGAAATCGAAGACTACATGGCGTGCGCGAACTGGCTGAAGCAACAACCATGGGTCGACGGCAAAAAAATAGGTATTACCGGCGGAAGTTTCGGTGGTTACCTTACCCTCATGGCATTGACTTATGGCGCAGATGTATTCACCCACGGCATTTCAAACTTCCCTGTTACTGACTGGAAACTTTACGATTCGCACTACACCGAAAGGTTTATGAATACACCTTCGAACAATGCAGATGGTTATCGGGTTACTTCTCCCATGTCATATATCGATAGGTACAAAGGCAAATTGAGAATTGTACATGGTACTACCGATGATAATGTGCATATGCAGAATACCCTTCAGTTTGTGAATGAGATGGAAGATAAGCGGAAGAATTTTGAAATGATGCTCTACCCCAATCAGCGGCATGGCATCAGGGGACAAAAGACCATGCACCATTTACTGGAAACGGCGCAGTTTATTTATGAAAATATGCTGAATAAGAAGATGCCGGAAGGGTTTGGCTTTTGATTGCTCAAAAGCCAAACTTCGAAGATGTTTATTTGTTCATCATCTGCTTTGCTTCGATGCTAAGCGTTGCATGAGGAACCGCGCGGAGACGCGCTTTATCAATAAGCTTACCGGTAACCCGGCAGATACCATAGGTTCTGTTTTCTATACGCATCAGTGCCTTTTCCAGGTGGTCGATGTAGTTGATCTGGCGGCTTGCCATTTGTGCAAGTTGCTCGCGCTCCATGCTCATGCTACCATCTTCCATCGTCATATACCTGTTCTCGTTCTCGTCACCACCCATTTCATCTTTACGGGTAATGAGTCCCTGCAGGTAGGCCAATTCCTTTTTCGCCTGGTCCAGTTTCTTTTGGATCAGTTCTCTGAATTCCTGTAGTTCCGCGTCGCTGTATCGCATAGTGGGTCCGGAATGTTGAATTTCGGGTTGATCTAATACTGATTTGGTGAATTCTGGTTCGTACTTCCTTACCGTTTTGGTCTTCAACTCGGGTATCACAACTTTCACGGGTTTTGCAGGAGGTGCGGGTTTCTTGGGAGGTGGAAGCTTGGGTGATTCGTTCTTTTTAACATCTGCACTCTTCGCCTCTTGTTTCTTTTCCTCTTTTTTCGGCATCACGTGTGGTTTAACTTCTTGTTTTTTAATGGGTGTTTTGGAGGCAGCAGGTTTGGTTGGCGACTTAACCGGGGCAGCTTTGGCTGCAGGCTTCGCAACTTTTTTAGCCGGTGCTTTATCGGTCGGTTTCTTTGCAGAAGAAGCAGCCTTTACAGGTTTCTTCGGCGCGGCTTTAGCAGCTTTCGGGTGCGATATGGATTTTGCCACCGGTTTTTTGGCCGGGGCAGCTTTTTTAACGGGTGTGTTCTTTTTAGCAGGCTTGGCTGCTTTCTTTTTGGTTGCCATACTGTCAGGCTTTTTTTGAAACAAACACTTTCACCGGAATATCGTTCACTTCAACCTCGGTACCTTCAGCAAGCTCGGGTACCATTTCGAGTTGATCTGCTAAAATTTCGGCGCAAATATAGTTATTAAATCGGGCGATGGAGTCTTTCAACTCTCCATGCTCCGACAGTTTTACCACGATCCTGTCCGTCAGTTCAAGCCCACTATCTTTTCGGATTTTCTGCACCCTGTTAACCAATTCCCGTGCGTTTCCTTCACTGACAAGCAACGGAGTAACATTTACATCGAGTGCAACCGTCAGGTTCTCCTTATTAGCCACCATCCAGCCGGGAATGTCTTCCCCGGAGATTTCCACTTCCTGTACTTGTAATATTACAGGTTCGTTATCAATTTGCAATGAAAAGCTTCCTTCTTTTTCAAGCCTGGAGATATCTTCCTGGCTAAAGTTGGCGATTGCGGCGGCAACTGCTTTCATTTTGGAACCCAGTTTCTTACCGAGAGCCACGTAATTCGGTTTTATCTTCTTCTTTATGAAGCTGTTGTCCGAAGATAGGTATTCAATCTCCTTCACATTCACCTCAGAGCGGATGAGTTCCTCCACCTGCCCCAGCTGCTTTTTCATGTCTTCGCTGAGAACAGGTATCAATATCTTTTGCAACGGCTGGCGAACCTTGATGTTCACCTTTTTACGCAGCGATAACACCAGTGATGATATATCCTGCGCCATCTGCATTCGTTCTTCGAGCTGTTTGTCGATAACTTCTTCGTTCACTTCCGGGTAAAGCGCATGGTGCACCGAGTCGGCAGCGTGGTGGTTGGTTACTGCATTCAGATTCTGGAAAATG
>JAFAGE010000398.1 GCA_023423015.1 Bacteroidota bacterium | reverse complement strand
CACAAAGCCAATCACCACAGCGACGACGGATATTCCCCCTTGCCGATCAGTTCTTCCAGTTTCATTTTCACTTCGGGAGCATCTTCCTTGTACGTGACACCGAACCATTGCGCTGATGTGGGAATGACGCGGATCACACCGGCACCCTCATTGGTAAATTTGTCGGCAACAATGGGGATGAAGAATTCCGCTTTAGGCTTTGTGAGATTTTCATCGAGGAATTCGTTGAACAGTTTTTCGCTGTATGGAAATATAGAAGGATGAAAATTCCAGAAGTTCATCGACACCTGCGAATCGCGAGGTAGTTCTTTAGGTTGCTGGTCGTCGTCGCATATAATTTTGCCATCTTTTTCTGCGATGTTGATCCGCTCAGCTATCGATGAAAGATTACCCTTTGCATCTACCTGGCAAACACCACGATTAACCGTACCATTATCTGAAAGAGTTTTTAGCAATTCGTAGCCTATGATTGAATAGGTACGTTCGTCGCAATCTTTCGTAAGAAAATTGTAAGCTTTTGCAAATGCATCACGGCCATAAAAATCGTCGGCATTAATTACTGCGAACGGATCTTTAACGGCATCCTTTGCACACAGCACGGCATGTGCCGTACCCCAGGGCTTTGTTCTTTCGGCTGGAATTTGCCTGTTTCCAACAAATGCTTTTAGATCCTGGAACACGTAATCTGTTTCAACCTTGCCTTTAAGCTTTGGTTCAAAAATTTCTTTGAAGTCGTTCGCGAATTCTTCACGAATAATAAATACCACTTTTTTGAACCCGGCGCGGATGGCATCATAAATCGAATATTCCATGATGGTTTCACCTGAAGGTCCAAAGGCCTGTATCTGCTTCATACTGCCGTAACGGGAAGCCATGCCTGCCGCAAGTATCAAAAGAGTTGGTTGCATTTATTCTTATTTTTAAATTTTTAGGCACGAATGTATAAAAATCCGGTGATACAACGCCTGCGCAATCCAGTGTATGAAACGCACCAGGTCGCGGCTTTCGTACTCCGGCTCGATGAATTTCATCCCTTCATTTCCGGTAACAAATATTTCAAGCTTAAATACTATCTGCAATACGCAAACGTTTGCCGGAAAAAGGGAGTTGTTAGTTTTGGCGGCGCATTTTCCAACCACCTCGTGGCGATGGCCCACGCATGTCAGGAATATAATCTCAAAGCCATCGGGATTATTCGCGGCGATGAAGCCATGGATAATCCTTCTCTACGTGAAATGCGTGCGTGTGGTATGCAATTGCAATTTGTAAGCCGCAACGATTACCGCAACAAAGACGAATTAGTGAAACAATTTACCCGCCCTGACTACCTCGTAATTCCTGAAGGTGGCAGCGGGCCTGAAGGGGTTCGCGGTGCTGCTGAAATTCTTTCATATACCGACTTTACTCATTCGCACATTCTCTGTTCTGTAGGAACAGGCACAACAATGGCCGGTATCATTAATGCCAGTAAAATTCCGCAACAGGTAATTGGCATCTCCGCCTTGAAATTACCGGATGTGGAAAATAATGCTCTGTTGCAATATATTGGCAACAGCACAACACAGAGCAACTACAAACTCATCAACGATTATCATTTCGGTGGATATGCAAGAAAAACTCCCGAACTGCTGAATTACATGAAAGCATTCTACGAAGTGGAACAGATTCCGTCGGATTTTGTCTACACTGGTAAACTCTTCTTTGCATCCGAAGACCTTACCCGCAAAGGGCATTTTCCAGCAGGGTCACGATTATTAATCATTCACTCTGGTGGATTGCAGGGGAACCGGGGCGCATTCATCAAACATGCACTATAATCTGTTGGTGATGTTGCGTACTTTCTCCAGCCTTCAGAATTCTTTCGGGATAAATAAGCGGTGCCTTTCTTTCAGTGTTCCGTTCTCAAACAATTCGAACCAGAACCAGCCCGACTGCACAAAGTTCGTTTTGTCTACCACCACCTGGGCAGAAGGAATTTCATCAATTTCGAACACGGGAGTATTGTTCTCTTTGAAGAAACGAACGGAGTATTTTTTTCTCGTCGCATCAGGCAGCGAGATCATCACGTTGCCGAATTTTTCCGTGTACACGAACCTGGAAGCACGATACATTTCCACCGGTACAAAAGGTTTCAGCACAACAGTGTCTACAGCTTCGAACACCATTGTGTCGCGTGTGGCATATACAATCGAGTCGCGAAACTTTTTGAAATCATTCTGTGATACGGAAGTATAACTATTATTCTTTCTTACCACGAAATATCTCTCTTTAGCAGCAGCAGGCGCTGTTGCAGCAGGAGTCGCCTTTATCAGCTTTTCTTTAATAGTGTTTACCTCCCGTGTGTCAAGACTGTCGGATAAAACTACACGTTGATTGTCCTGCAGCAACGATTCACCGGAAACAAAAGCCGTGTCGGGAACAGGCCGCCGGGAATTGCTGAAAACATATCGACCGTTGTCGAGAACGATGAACAGCCGGTAGAAAACCCTGCCTGGTCCTGCCTTAGCGTCGAGAAAACCATTCTGACGTACTGTAGGATCTGGTACATTCAGTATTGTAATAAAGTTTCGGGAACTGTCGCGCGAACGTTGAATGCTGATCTGCGATGTAACGGGAAAAGTATTCGTCCAGCTGATGAGGTTACGGTTGCCTTCTTTCGCTATCACGGTGAATCTGGGCAATGTATCCTGTGCAAGGATTTCACAAGGAACAACGAGGGCCGCGAAGATAAGTACGAGCAGATTTCTCATGGACGGAACAAAGTTAGTGCGAAAATTCACCTTTCAAAATAGGACATAAACATTCCATCCGCTATTCACAATTCATCATTCACGATCTCTGCCCCAAATACATCCGCAAAGTTCTTCTTTACCCTATCCTTTGCTTCAGTTATATCTACTTCCTTCTTCAACTCACGTTGAAGTGATGTGACCTGTTTGTTGAAAATGCCGCAGGGTATTATGTTGTTGAAGTAATTAAGGTCGGTGTTCACGTTAAAGGCAAATCCGTGCATGGTGATCCAGCGGCTGCAGCGAATGCCGATGGCGCAGATTTTTCGTTCGCGTCCTTTTTTCCCTGCGTCTACCCAAACACCGGTTTCGCCCGGTGAGCGACCGGCTTCGATGCCGTAGCCGGCACAAGTGCGTATCATCACTTCTTCAATATCCCGCATGTAGCGGCCGATGTCGGTATAGAACTTTTCGAGGTCGAGAATGGGGTAACCTACAATCTGTCCCGGACCATGGAAAGTGATGTCTCCTCCCCTGTCGATCTTAAAAAACTCGATGTTTTTTTTCTGGCGTTCTTCATCACTGATAAGCACGTGTTCGATCTTTCCGCTTTTACCCAGGGTGTAAACTGGAGGATGTTCCACGAATAGCAGGTGGTGGGTGGTGTCGTCGACCACCAGGGTATCTTCCTCACCGGCCTCTACTCTCCAGCGGGCCGACTTAATTTTCACATTTTCCGACAGCAGTTCTTCCTGGTATTTCCAGGCTTCCGCATAGGGCACGCTCCCCATGTCGCGAAAATGAATGAATTGCTTGGACATTTTGCAAATTTAACGGATACGAAGCGAATG
>JAFAGE010000396.1 GCA_023423015.1 Bacteroidota bacterium | reverse complement strand
TCAACCCTAACCCTATATTCCCTCTTGTCTCCCGGCTCGATAAAGAGCAGGGTTTTATTTTTTCTTGCTGCCGATTGCCCGATAGGCGGATGCGTTCCGGGTTCGAGGCCGGTAACATATTCTCCCGGAGCCCAGTGTTGCCAGTTGGTCATCCAGGGCAATTCAGATTTGTTGAAGGTTAATGTAGCGCGCACACCAATCTTCTTATTCTCAATTCCGCAAACACATTTTCCTTCTTTATCTGCAGGAATGTCAAAGTAGGCAACAGCTTCACCGCTGCCTGCATGTTCCTTCAATGGTTTCGGGCAAACTTTGTAATTATTAGTGTTGATGAAAATCTTTTTATCGCGCTCCTCATTTACATAGTGCATCTTCCCTTCGTAAAAAAGTTCCGCACCTTCATCGGCCAATGGCCATCCAAAATTGAAATGATAGAGCAACATGTGTGGTGCAGTAGTGTTACCCCTGTTGGTGACTTCGTCGTGAATTTCGATCCACGATTCGCCCAATGCTGAACTGATCGTTCTTCGCAGTTCGAGGTGCGGGCCAAATATTTTTGCTTCTTTAATTCTTCCCGTGATGCTGATTGTTTTCTGGCCGCTGATTATGTCGGGCTGAATTATAGATTCAATTGATGCAGGACTATTGCTGATCATTCCATGAACGCCTCTTTCTCCATATTCGTCGGATTCAGGTCCACCTACGTGCGACAAACCGCATGTTGTAAAAAGACCACCGCCGAAAGACCTAAGCCAATCGGCTCCGCGATTTGCAGCAAACTGTGCAGGCATTATACCGGGAGCGCTGATCCATGCGAGTGCATGTTGATTGTAGAAAGCATCTGCAACATCCATGGCACGATCAATAACCACTTTATACCTCAATCCCGACCCGGTATTTATCCACGCGATGCGTGTGCCCCTGGCATAACCGTCATCAATAACCGAAGTTTCAATTCCACCAACCTGGGCGATATTCGAAAGTTTGTCTGCAAAATCTAATCGTGCAACAACAGAAGATGTAATTTGTTCAGGCATCGCAATCAAAATCTAATTTAGGAAAAACCAACTAACATCTACAGTCATAATAATATTTCTTTCACTGCTACTACCTTCTGGTGAATAAAATATAATTCATTAGCTTTCCTGCATTGTTTGTTATTGAAAATTATTCAAAACATAAAACCGTTTCAAATGCGCTACCGGCCTTGTTTTCATACGTCACTTGTATTTGCCGCAATTATGTTGTCGTTGCTGAACTTTCATTGCACAACAGCACAGCACAGCAAGGAAAACTTTAAAGCAATTTTTGATGGCAACACATTAAACGACTGGAAAGGTGATACGGCAGTGTGGCGTGTAGAGAATAAAACTATTATCGGCGAATCAACAGAACAACGTCCTCTTACTGCAAATACGTTCCTGATTTATACAGGAAGCGAACCAGGCGATTTTGAATTAAAAGCTGAATTCAGAATTTCGGAAAGTGGCAACAGCGGTATTCAATATCGCAGTGAGATGTTTGAAAATTTACCATTCACATTGAAAGGCTACCAGGCCGATATTGATGGCAATAATGTTTATACTGGCCAGAATTATGAGGAACGTGGCCGTGGCTTCCTCGCGAAACGCAGTGAAGTGGCTGTACTCGAACAAGGCAAAGAACCAAATATCGTTGCAACCATAGGAAACGACGACAGCCTCAAAAACATCATCAAAAAGAACGACTGGAACGAGATCCACATCATTGCCCGGGGTAACAGGTTACGTCATTATATAAATGGCGCCCTGATGAGCGACGTGACCGACAACGACGCTACATTACGTAAGAATTCGGGAATCATCGGGTTGCAGGCACATGCCGGACCTCCCATGAAAGTTGAATACAGGGCTATCCGTTTGAAGTTACAGGGGGCAAAGTGAAAAGCAGTATCTTAGCCGCTTCTCAAACAAGCCATATGAATCCCATTTCAAGAAAACAATTTCTACAGAATACGGCAATGGCGGGAGCAGCAATGTTGCTTTCGCAACTCGAAGGTTTTGCATCGGTAAAAGACGACAAAAAAATCAAGGTCGCCGTTATCGGTTGCGGAAGCGTTTCGGGTCAGTACCTTCCTCATTTATCCAAGTCGCCATTTGTTGAACTCGTGAGTGTTTGCGACATCAAGTACGACCGCGCACAGAACCGCGCGAAGGAATTTAATGTTCCGCATAGTTTTCCGAATATCGAGCAGCAGCTCGCCGGTCCCGCATTCGATCTGCTGGTAGTTCTTACCGACATGCAGGAGCATGGCCGACTGAACAGGCAGGCTTTAATGGCCAACCGCCACGTGTGGAGCGAAAAACCTATGGCAAACACCTATAAGGAAGGAAAGGCCCTTCTCGATCTTGCGCGTCAACGCAAACTTCGTCTTTGGGGAGCGCCGGCAGTGGTGAACAGCCAGCAGTTTGCATTTATGTCGAAAGCAATCAAAGAAGGAAAACTGGGTAAGGTGTCAAGTGCACACGCGCATTACGGACATACAGGACCTACCTGGTCGGCCTTTTTCTACGAAGAAGGTGGTGGAAGTCTGCCCGACCTCGGTGTTTATAACATCGCCACACTCACCGGCCTGCTCGGCCCCGCTAAATCGGTGGTTGCCATGACCAGCATTGTAACTCCCGAGCGCCAGGTGGATGATAAAGGCAAAATCACAGTAAAGGCCGAAGACAATGCCATGCTGCTGATGGATCACGGTTCAGGCATCATTTCGCACGTACAATGCGGATTCAACTATTTTGATCCTTATGGTCACGAAGGTAAGGGTCAGGAAAAACCATCAATTGTAATCTGGGGTTCCCATGGAAACATGTCGCTCATAGGATACGACTGGGCGCCAAATGGCGTAGACATGGTGACCATGGACAATGAAAAACCAACAAGACACCTGCCGGATCCGGGTGACTATGTATGGCAGCAGGGTGCATCGGTAGTTTCGGAAGCTATGGTAAAGGGAACTGAACCATTGATTAATGTTGAGCATGCATTGCATGTACTTGAAGTGATCGAAGCGACGAGAGAATCCCAGAAGACAGGCAAAAGAATCAAAATGCAGTCCACCTTCAAGTGGCCGATCGTATAATGATACATAATGGCATCCTATGAACCCCGGGTAAAAAAGGCAAGAAACGCAACCTATTCGAGTTTCTTACTCTGCGGTATTGCCGTTTCTGCCTGGGCCCCCATGGTTCCGCTGGCTAAACAACGTACAGGCATAAATGAAGCCGAACTCGGCATAATTCTGCTTGCAATGGGTGCGGGTGCCATTGTATCGATGCCTTTTGTTGGACCAATTATTCAAAAAAAAGGTAGCCGGCCAATCATATTTGCAGGCAGTATTCTTGCAGCTGCAATTCTACCGTTACTTACAGTTGTTGCCACGCCACTCTTACTGGGTGCAACCCTGTTTGTATTCGGTGCAGCCATCGGCTGCCTCGACGTAGCCATGAATTCCCAGGCTGTTGTAGTCCAGGATAAAGTGAAGAGGCATATCATGTCTTCGTTTCACGGCATGTTCAGCGTAGGCGGCCTTGCCGGCGCAATGTTATTTGGTGGTTTATTATCCATAAAACTTTCTCCCCTTGTTGCAGCACTGATTATCAGTGCTGCACTTATTTGCCTGGCCGTCTGGTATTCCCGGCATTTTATCGAACATCCGGTTCAGGAACAATCATCGGGTTTTGTGTTTCGGTTGCCGAAAGGACCTGTAGTGTTGCTGGGAATTTTCTGCTTTATCACGTTTCTTGCCGAGGGGGCATTGCTCGACTGGAGTGCGCTTTTCCTGAGAGAAGACCGGGGATATGATCTTGCCATGTCGGGCGCAGGATATGCCATCTTCAGTGTGTCGATGGCCGTTATGCGGTTTTCGGGCGACACATTGGTACATCGCTTCGGCCCTTCTACGATTGTTTTCTGGGGAGGATTATTTGCAGCTGCAGGGTTGATTATTTCTGTTGCAGTACCATGGACTTTTGCTCCGCTGGCTGGCTTTTTATTGATCGGCATCGGGGCGGCCAATATCGTTCCCGTATTGTTCAGTGCCGCCGGTAAAGCCGACCCCGGCGCGCCAGAGCTGGCGCTTGCAGCGGTAACAACCATGGGCTATGCAGGCCAACTTGCCGGACCAGCGCTTATCGGTTTTGCGGCCCACCTCACCTCCCTGCCGATAGCTTTGGGAATGCTGGCCGCACCCCTTCTATTAGTAGCACTTAGTTTTGGATTCCGGAAACAAAATTCATCTGCTGGTGCATGATGCCTGCTTCTTCAAAACGCTCTCCTACCGGTTCAAAGTCATGACGCAGATAGAAATTAATTGCGCCGACCTGCGCATTCAGATAAATTTTCTGATCCATCTTTGGAAGATCCGCCAATACTGCTTTTAATAATGCTGCACCGACATTTTTATTTCTGTATGAAGGCAAAACAGCAAAACGTTCGAGCTTAAATCCATTTTCCGTTTGCCGCCACCTTGCGGCGCCACAAGGCTCACCATCCCACAACGCCAGGAAATTCGTAGACTCGTCTTCGTGAGAATATTCGATATCCGCCGGGCAATGCTGTTCTTCCACAAACACTTTGCGGCGAATGGCTTGCGCCATAACAAGGTCGCGTGGGTCGGTTATTTTTCTGACAACGACAGAAG
>JAFAGE010000374.1 GCA_023423015.1 Bacteroidota bacterium | reverse complement strand
TCTCACCTCTCACCTTTCACCTCTCACCTTTCACCTTTCGTTCCATCCGGTATTTCGAAACAAACCACATACCAATGGGTACCGAGATTATTTAATTCGAAACGCATTTCACCTTCCACGTGTTTTATGTTCCCGTTTTCATCTTCTCCGTCATATCGCAGGTGGCCAAGAGCGAGACCGATGCCCCTGTCGGCCAATTCCATCCATTTATATTCCACCTGGTTAATCCGGTACTCGCAATTCTGAAAACGTTTGTAGGGCGACATGTACTTTCGCATATCAATGATCATCGACTCCTTGCTGATCGGGGCATCATCCATTTCATCATCACCACTTCCAAAAAGCTCGTTCTCTTTTGCATCTTTTCCATTGAACCATATGGAAAGAAATTCAACAACCTTCTCGCGGATACTTACTTCGTGATCCGGATGAAAATCTTCATAACAGAAATGGTGAATAAATCCGGGTAGATGAACATCTTCCATTTCGAGATAAATGAACTCTTCGGTTATAAATCGATAAATTATTCTGTCAGGGTATCTGCCCAGAACATCCAGTTGAAGGTGATGCTGGCGCATACAATCGTGAAGCCGCTTCAACTCGCGGGAAAGATTTTCGTCGTTGAGTGATTCAGCAGAAATTATTTCTGGCTTCCCTATCTTTTCATAAATACTGACGGGAGGTTTACTCAACCTTAATTGCTGTTCAAAGGCATAGACAGCATGAAGAAACTCGTTGATCACTTCTTCCGGAACCTTGCCGCCATTCATGCTGCATTCGGCCCCGAACTCCGCCTTGAGCCGGAGTTTCAGAAGTTCATTTTCTGTTTTTACGTCGAATTGGGGTAAGTCATCATTCCCTGCGACCGTGTGATTGTGCATAGACACTGGTTTTGGGAATGAAAGTATAACGGGGAGCAAGCTTTACATTACGTGTTTACCACATAACGCTACCGTTTTTTTCAGTAATAACTGCTGTTTAAAAACGTATTGTTTTTCTCAGCAAGCTCTACTGCTTCAAACGACGACAATACATCAGCGCGAACTCTTCTCACGCAAATGGTATGTTCATAGTGTGCAGAAGGTTTTGCGTCTTTTGTGCGCACTGTCCACCCGTCTTTATCGTACCAAACATCTTTTACGCCAAGATTCACCATGGGTTCGATCGCGATCACCATACCATCCTGCAATTTTGCACCGGTTCCACGTTTGCCAAAATTCGGTACCTGCGGATCTTCATGCAGGCTCTTTCCAAGGCCATGACCCACCAGTTCGCGGACAATTCCATATCCATGTTGCTTTTCACAATAATCCTGCACCGCAAAGCCAATATCTCCTACCCTGTTGCCGGCTATTGCTTTCTCGATTCCTTTCGCCAGCGATTCCTTGGTTATTTTCAGCAGCTTCAAAATGTCTTCTGGTACTTCTCCTAACGCAAATGTATATGCGCTATCACCGTGATAAGCATTTTTGTAAACGCCGATGTCGACGGAAACAATATCTCCATCTTTCAATTCAACATTGTTTGGAAATCCGTGTACTACGGCGTCGTTCACAGACATGCAGGATGCAAAGGGATACCCTTTGAAATTTTTAAATGAAGGAGTGGCTTTATGGTCACGGATAAATTCATCGGCTACTTTATCGAGGTATGCAGTTGTAACGCCGGGTTTGATGCGGCTTGCAACTTCTGCTATGGTTTTGCCTACCAGCATCGCGCTTTCGCGAATCAGTTCCACTTCGTTGTCTTTCTTAAGATGAATCATGTGCTTGAATATCGTTGACGAAAAATATAAATGATAAAAGCTAAAAGGAAGTGATTCCTTTTAGCTTTCAGTTAGATGTCCGGTTTATGAACAATCAGTTAAATGGATGCAGGAGAAACGGTCTGACGTCCCTGGATGCGTCCGCTTTTCATTAAACCATCATATTGGCGCATCAGGAGCTGTGTTTCGATCTGCTGCAGCGTATCGAGTATTACGCCCACCATGATCAGCAACGATGTACCTCCAAAGAATGTTGAAAATCCCTGTTGAACTCCCAAACGCTCTGCAAAGCCTGGCAGGATACCAACTATGGCCAGGAGGATCGCACCGGGAAGGGTGATCTTATCCATCACGGCACCGATGTAATCTGCAGTGGGCTGCCCTGGTTTAACGCCGGGAATGAAGCCGTTGTTTCTTTTCAGATCGTCGGCAATTTGTTTGGGATTGAATATAAGAGCAGTGTACAGGAATGTAAATCCAATTACCATGATGGCGTAAATCAGCATGTACCAGAAATTGCTGTGATCACCGAATACGCGGGCGAGACCCTCTGTAGTCTGGAAGTTCGACAACAATGTGGGAAGGAACATGATCGCCTGGGCGAAGATGATAGGCATTACGCCTGAGCTGTTTACCTTCATGGGAAGGAACTGCCTTGCTCCTCCGAATTGACGGTTGCCTACAATCTGTTTGGCATATTGCACCGGTATTTTGCGCACACCCTGGATAAGAACGATCAGGCCCATGATGATGGCCACCAGCACAGCAATTTCGATTACGAAGATCAGCAGACCACCACCACCTGTTGGGATCTTAGCCTGCCACTCCTGCCAGAAAGATTGTGGCAGACGGGCAAGGATACCAACCATGATGATTACGGATGCACCGTTACCAAGACCTTTATCGGTAATCTTTTCACCGAGCCACATTACAAACAGGGTACCTGCAGTAAGAATGACGGTTGTCGACAACCAGAAAAACCCTGAATAAGATGGAAGAATTGCTTCGCGGTAACCCGGACTGTTCAGGTATTGTACGTAAGCGCTAGCCTGGAGTATGGATACCAGTACGGTGAGGTAACGGGTGTACTGGTTGATCTTCTTTCTTCCGCTGTCGCCTTCTTTCTGCAATTTCTGGAATGGCGGATAAAGGATGGTCATCAGCTGCATGAAGATAGATGCAGAGATGTATGGCATGATACCCAACGCAAGAATGGAAGCCTGGGAAAAGGCTCCACCTGCAAACGCGTCGATCAATCCAAGAATGCCACCAGTTGAAGCATTCGGGTCTATTCTCGTAGGATCCATCCCGGGCAGAACGATGTGCGTACCCAAACGATAGATCGCGATGAGCAATAGCGTCACGAGAATCTTACTCCTCAGTTCCTGAATGCTCCAGATGTTCTTGAGCGTATTGATGAATTTTTTCACTTGGGGCAAAGAGTTTAAAAGCCTTCGAAGTTACAATTTATTTCGCTAGCACTTCCACAGAACCTCCCGCAGCTTCGATGGCAGACTTTGCCTTTTCGCTAACGGCATTTACCTTGAAAGTAATCTTATTCTTCAGTTCGCCACCTCCCAGGATTTTCACCTTGTCGGTTCTGCTGATAAGACCATTAGCATAGAGATTTTCGGGAGTGAACTCTTCGATACCGTATTTTTCTTTGATGGAGTCAATTTGACCGAGGTTGAACACTTTGTATTCAACACGAGAGATATTGTTGAAGCCTCTTTTCGGAAGACGGCGTTGGATTGGCATCTGGCCACCTTCGTGTGCATTCTTCCTTTGATAACCAGCGCGGCTTTGTCCACCTTTATTACCTTTTGTAGAAGTTCCGCCTTTTCCTGAAGCTTCACCGCGTCCGAGACGTGGCTTTGGTTTGTGTGTAGCGCCTTTTGCAGGCCTGATGTTACTTAAGTTCATTTGTTTTGATTTTAACTCAACGGGAAATCATCCCTCGCTCGCGGCAAGCCGCAAAAAAATTATTTTACCTCGTCTACCTGAACCAGGTGTCTTACTTTTTCGATCATGCCAAGGATCTGCGGAGTTGCTTCCACTTCCTTAGACGCGTTCAGCTTATTCAGACCAAGTGCTTTCAGATTCAGTTTCTGACGTTCTGGTCTGTCGATCGCACTTTTCACCTGGGTGATCTTGATTTTTGCCATGATGTGAAATATTTCTGCACCAACGGTTACCCGTTGAATACTTTTTTCAGATTAAGATTTCTCTGCTTTGCCACATTAACGGGTTCACGAAGGGTAGCAAGTGCTTTAACGGTAGCTTTTACCACGTTGTGTGGGTTAGCTGAACCGAGCGATTTTGCAAGTACGTCGGTAACGCCTGCGCTTTCAAGCACAGCACGCATGCTGCCTCCGGCGATCACACCTGTACCGTGAGCGGCTGGTTTAATCAGCACTTTGGCTGCGCCTTCTTTCGAAAGCTGGTCGTGCGGAATTGTTCCGTGCATGATAGGAACCTTGATCAGGTTTTTCTTCGCGTCTTCAATTCCTTTGGTGATAGCTTCCTGAACTTCTTTTGCTTTACCCAGGCCATGACCTACAACGCCTTTTTCGTTACCTACCACCACGAGAGCCGAAAAGCTGAAAGCGCGACCACCCTTAGTTGTTTTCACAACACGGTTGATGGCAACCACCTTTTCTTTCAGTTCCAGTTCTCCGGGCTTAACCCTGTTTAAATTAGCTTTTGACATTTTTCTATTTGAAATTTTACCCCTGTAGGGCAGTAATATGATTCAGTTAAAATGCAAGTCCGCCTTCTCTTGCGCCATCAGCCACGTTTTTCACACGGCCGTGGTACAGGTTACCACCACGATCGAAAACCACACGGGTAATTCCAAGCTCTGTTGCCTTCCTGGCAATTGCTGCACCCACCAGCTTCGACTTTTCGGTGCGGGTTACTTTCTGTGCTGCAATGTCCTTATCTCTTGAAGATGCAGACGCGAGGGTTACGCCATTATCGTCATCAATCAGCTGAACATAGATTTCTGCATTGCTACGGAATACAGACATTCTTGGCTTTTCGGCCGTACCCGCTATCTTCTTGCGAATGCTGTAGCGAATCTTCTGCCTTCTTTCCAGTTTAGTAGCCATGGCTATTTATATTAGTTGTTATTCGTATTAATTATTTACCTGCAGCTTTACCAGCTTTGCGACGTACCGCTTCACCAACATACTTCACCCCTTTACCCTTGTAAGGTTCAGGTTTACGCAGGCTGCGCAACTTTGCAGCCACCTGTCCGATCAGTTGTTTATCGATGCCTTCGAGGTAAATTTTCGGGTTATCCCCTTTTTCCTGTGCGGTTTTCACCGAAAGTTCCTTGGGAATTTCAAAAACGATATTGTGCGAAAAACCGAGTGAAAGGTCGAGCAGGTTTCCCTGGTTGGTTGCTTTGAAACCCACACCCACCAGTTCAAGATTCTTTTTAAAGCCTTCTGTTACACCGGTCACCATATTGTCGACCAATGAACGGTATAATCCGTGCATAGCGCGGTGGCGGATCTGGTCGGTAGGCCTCGAAAATAAAACCTGGCCATCTTTCACTTCAATAGTAATATCCCTGTCGACCTGCTGCTTCAATTCTCCTTTCGGTCCTTTTACAGAGAGAACGTTATCTTTTCCCACAGTTACCGTAACTCCTGAGGGCACTACTACCGGTTGTTTTCCTATACGAGACATAGTCTGCTAAGTTTAAATAGATCTTTTATCAATAGATATGGCAAAGAACTTCACCACCTACGTTTTGCAATTTTGCCTGCTTATCGGTCATCACTCCTTTTGAAGTACTCAGAATCGCTACTCCAAGACCGTTCTTCACTCTTCTGAACTCGGAAGGGCTTGCGTACTGGCGCAAACCAGGACGGCTGATCCTTTCCAGCGAACGTATAGCCGGTTCTTTCGACTGCGGATCGTACTTGAGCGCAATCTTGATCACTCCCTGTTTGTTATCGTCCTCAAACTTATATTTGAGAATGTAACCCTGATCGTAGAGGATCTCGGTGATACGTTTTTTAAGGTTTGAAGCAGGTATTTCCACAATCCGGTGTCCGGCCAATTGTGCGTTCCTCACTCTTGTCAGGAAATCTGCTATAGGATCTGTTACCATTTTATTTTAATTATATCTTATTACTAATAACGTAAGCCGTGAGGTGTGAAAACAATTCACTTCTCACCTTTCACTTCTCTTACCAGCTCGCTTTTCTGATGCCGGGAATCTTTCCTGCAAGGGCCATGTCGCGAAACATTACCCTCGACAATCCGAAGTAACGGATGTAACCTCTCGGGCGGCCTGTTAGCTGACAACGGTTTTTCAAACGCACTTTCGAAGAGTTCTTCGGAAGGTCGTCCAACGCTTTGAAATCGCCCGCTGCTTTGAGCTGCGCACGTTTTTCAGCGAATTGTGCCACCAGTTTCTGCCTTTTCCTGTCCCTGGCCTTTACTGATTCTTTTGCCATGTGTTATTTAATGTTTTATGTTTCTTACTGGTTAGATTCTTTCTTCCTGAACGGCATTCCGATTTCCTTCAACAGTTCGAATGCTTCTTCGTTAGTACTTGCCGTTGTTACGAATGTGATATCCAAACCTGTAATCCTGTTCACCTTATCGATGTCGATTTCAGGGAAGATGATCTGCTCGGTAACGCCCAGCGTGTAATTTCCGCGGCCATCGAAAGCTTTTTCGTTTACGCCTTTGAAGTCGCGCACACGTGGAAGTGCGGTTGAGATCAGGCGGTCGAGGAATTCGTACATCTTCACTCCTCTCAGGGTAACCCTGGCGCCGATCGGCATGTTCTTACGGAGTTTGAAGTTCGAGATATCCTTTTTCGACATGGTAGGTACAGCTTTCTGTCCGGTAATCTGAGTCAGTTCGTCCACTGCAACGTCTACCAGCTTTTTATCGGTTACTGCACCGTTTACACCCCTGTTGAGGCAGATCTTCTCAAGGCGTGGCACCTGCATCACGCTTTCGTAATTGAATCTTTTCATCAAGGCAGGTACAACATCCTTTTTGTACTTATCTGCTAACCTTGGAGAATATTTTGTAGTGCTCATTGCTTATTATTTTATAACCTCACCTGATTTTTTCGAAACGCGCACCAGTTTTCCATTTTCCCTGGTACGTTTCACTTTTGTTGCAGAACCTGATTTTGCATCCCAGAGCATCACATTTGAGATGTTGATGGCTCCTTCCCTGCTTTGGATTCCGCCTTTTGTGTTTCTTGCAGAAGGCTTGGTGTGACGCTTAACGATGTTCACACCTTCTACGAGTACACGACCCTTATCAGGAAATACTTCCAGCACCTTGCGTGGTTTCTTCACATCCTTGTCGTCACCAGCAATTACCACTACGGTGTCGCCTTTCCTGATGTTGAATTTGGGTTTAAATCTGTTGCTCATTTTATTTTGATTTGACTCAGTTATAGTTGATCGCTTCGCTTACAGTACTTCGGGCGCCAATGAAATAATTTTCATGTATCCCTTGTCGCGCAGTTCCCTGGCAACGGGTCCGAAAATACGTGTACCGCGAGGCTCGTCGGCCTGGTTCAGCAGCACTACTGCGTTGTCGTCGAAGCGGATATAAGAACCGTCTTTGCGGCGCAGTTTATTTTTTGTGCGAACGATCACCGCTTTGGTAACGGTACCTTTCTTGATACCACCGGCGGGGATGGCGTCCTTTACGGATACTACAATCTTGTCGCCGATCTTGGCATAATCCTGACCACTGTTTCCCAATACACGAATGCACAACACTTCCTTCGCGCCACTGTTATCAGCTACATTTAATCTGCTTTCTTGCTGGATCATTTTATTAAGCTTTGAGCTGCCAGTTCTTTGCTGTCAGCAATTAAAAACAACTTTTACCGAAACCGTTTTACTTCGCCTTCTCCACCACTTCAACGAGTCTCCAGCGCTTTGTTTTGCTTAAAGGACGCGTTTCCATGATCCGTACCATGTCGCCTACTGTGCACTCATTCTTCTCATCGTGAGCGTGGAACTTGGTCGTTTTCTTCACGAACTTTCCATAGATCGGGTGCTTCACTTTTCTTTCCACCGCAACGGTGATGGTTTTATCCATCTTATTGCTGGTGACGAGCCCGGTTCTTGTTTTGCGCAAATTTCTTTCAACCATTGTTATACTTATTTATTCAGGTTATGCACCTAATGCTTTCTTTTTTAATTCGGTTTTCAGGCGGGCCACGTCTTTGCGAAGGCTTCTGATGCTCATCGGATTCTCTAAAGGAGAAATGGCATGAGCAAACTCCAGCTTTTTCAAACGGAGCTCATCTTCCTGGATTCTTGCTCTCAGGTCGGCTTCACTCATATCTTTCAGCCCTTTTACAAAATCTATTCTCTTTGACATCTTTCGGTATTTGTAAGTTGGTTATTGTTGATCCGCAAATTGCATTATGCCTGATAATCGCGGCGGACAATAAATTTCGTTTTGATCGGAAGTTTCTGTGCTGCCAGCTCCAGTGCTTCCTTTGCAACGTTCACAGGTACGCCATCACACTCGAACAGAATACGTCCCGGCTCAACTACTGCAGCCCAGAACTCAGGGTTACCTTTACCCTTACCCATTCTCACTTCCTGGGGTTTGCGGGTTACCGGTTTATCGGGGAATATCCTGATCCACACATTACCTTCTCTCTTCATGCTCCTCGTAAGCGCCTGGCGGGCTGCTTCGATCTGCCTGTTGGTCATCCATATGGGTTCCAGTGCTTTCAGGGCAAACGACCCGAACGCAATGGTTGTTCCCCTTTTCGCCTCCTGGCGGATACGACCCTTCTGCGCTTTCCTGTGTTTGGTTCTTTTAGGCTGTAACATATGCTTACTTAGTTCTTAACTTAATTGAATTAATGTTCTCTCTCTTCTTACCTTCTTCTCTGTCCACCGGCTCCCCTGCTGTCGCCTCTTCTTTCACCACCTCTTCTGTCGCCACGGTCACCGCCACCTCTTCTGTCATCTCTCCTGTCGGGTCTTCCACCGTCGTCTCTTCTGCCACCTCTTGTTTCGCCTGCTTCAGATTTACCACCTACGAAATTCGGGTTGAGGTCTCTCTTACCGAGAATCTCACCTTTACAGATCCACACCTTGATGCCGATCTTTCCGTATACGGTAAGGGCAAATACGTTTGCGTAGTCAATGTCCATACGCAGCGTGTGTAATGGTGTGCGGCCTTGTTTGATTTCTTCCGTACGCGCAATTTCAGCTCCACCCAAACGTCCGCTCACTTTTATCTTGATACCTTCTGCACCCATTCTGAGTGAAGAAGCGATTGGCATTTTAATAGCTCTCTTATAGTTGATACGATTTTCAATCTGCCTTGCGATAGTATCGGCAACGATCATCGCATCCAGTTCCGGGCGGCGGATCTCGAGGATATTGATCTGCACATCGTCTTTACCGGTGAGCTTTTTCAATTCTTCCTTAATGCGGTCAACTTCTCCGCCACCTTTACCAATGATGATACCTGGTTTAGAGGTATGGATGGTAACGATCAGCTTGTTCAGCGTGCGCTCGATCACGATCTTGGAAATACCTCCCTTATTGATACGGGCATTGAGGTAAGTCCGGATCCTGTTGTCTTCGATCAGCTTCGACGCGAAATCTTTTCTGCTACCATACCAGTTAGATTCCCAACCACGGATGATCCCTAACCTGGCACCAATTGGATTTGTTTTCTGACCCATATTCTGGTTTAAATATTTTTTCGTTTATTGTTTTACGTCTACGGCCAATGTAACGTGATTGCTGCGTTTGCGCAGGCGGTATGCCCTACCCTGCGGTGCCGGCAACATCCTTTTCAAGGTTCTTGCACCATCAACATATATTGTTTTAACAACCAGCCCTGCATCGGCAGCGCTTGTGCCTTCGTTCTTCTGCTCCCAGTTATTGATCGCACTCTTCAGCAGCTTGAACAGCGGAGTAGCTGAATGTTGTGGGTGGTGTTCGAGCAGCGCCAAAGCTTTCTCTACTTCCATTCCACGAATCTCATCAGCCAGCAAACGCATTCTGCGCGGCGATGTGGGATAATTTCTGAGTTTCGCTATTGCTTCCATTTTATTATAGTCAAAAGTGAAAAGTGAGTGTTACGCTACCTTTTTGCTCGAGTGACCTTTGAAGTTGCGGGTAGGAGCAAATTCACCAAGCTTGTGCCCTACCATAAACTCCGTTACATACACCGGGATGAACTTGTTACCGTTGTGAACGGCAAAAGTGTGACCCACAAAATCAGGTGTAATGGTCGAACGGCGACTCCAGGTCTTGATCACACCTTTCTTTGCCTTTCCTTCATTCACCGCAAGTACCTTGCTCTCGAGGCTGGTAGCTACGTAAGGACCTTTTTTAATTGAACGAGCCATATGCTGTTGTTAATTTGAAATTGTTTGTTCTTGCTAAGATTTTATTGCGCCAGTTTTTTCCCTTTCTTCGTCTGGATTATCAGCTTATCGCTTCCCTTTCCACGTTTGCGGGTTTTCAATCCCTTAGCATATTTACCAGTTCTTGAGCGGGGATGTCCACCGGAAGCTTTTCCTTCACCACCACCCATCGGGTGATCTACCGGGTTCATCGCTACACCCCTGTTGCGCGGGCGAATACCTTTCCACCTGTTACGGCCGGCTTTACCTGCCATTTCAAGACTGTGATCGCTGTTGCTAACCACTCCTACTGTTGCGTAGCAGTTGATCAGTACTTTTCTCAATTCACCGGAAGGCATTTTCAGCACCGCATATTTTTCTTCCTTGTTCGTGAGCTGTGCAGAAGCACCGGCACTGCGAACAAGCTTTCCACCCTGGCCAGGTTGCATTTCAATATTGTGAATGTTGGTACCGAGCGGCATGTTCTTCATCTGAAGAGCATTACCAATTTCAGGTGCCACAGCGTCGCCTGAAACTACACTGGCTCCAACCTGCAAACCCTGCGGTGCAATGATGTATCTTTTTTCACCATCGGCATAATTCAACAGCGCGATGAATGCAGTACGGTTCGGATCGTATTCGATCGACGCTACCGTTGCAGGAATTTCTTTCTTATCTCTCCTGAAATCAACCAGGCGATACATGTTCTTGTTTCCACCGCCCCTGTAGCGCATAGCCCTTCTGCCCTGCACGTTTCTTCCGCCTGTTGATGATTTCTTCTCAAGCAGCGATTTTTCGGGCGTGTCGCTGGTGATCTCCGCATATGCATTACCGATCCTCCAGCGGGTTCCTGCAGTAACCGGTTTGAATTTCCTTAATGCCATGGTATAACTTAATAGTTAAAAGTTAAATGCAATTATATATTCGAATACAGGTCGATCGTTTCACCTTCCGCTACTTTCACATACGCCTTCTTAAATGCAGGCTTTCTTCCTGATATAAAACCGGCTTTCGTGAATTTCGATTTTGTTTTTCCGGGTACTACCACTGTGTTTACTTCCACAACAGTTACTCCGTAAAACTCCTCAATCGCCTTCTTTACTTCCAGTTTGTTAGCCTTACGGTCTACCTTGAAAGCATAAGTTCTGCTGGTATCAGAGAGCTTATTACTTTTTTCGGTTACAACCGGCTTCACTAAAACTTCAGAGAGTTTCATCTCTTATCGATTTATCAATGATTAATTTGAACTTAATTCCTTTGCGTCTTCGGCAATTGATTTCGCTGCACTTTCTGTAAGCAGAACCACATGCGAATTCACAATGTCGTACGTGTTCATATCGCGGAACTCGTAGCCAAGTACGTTGGGCAGGTTACGGAGCGACAGCATGAAATTCTGGTCTTGCTCATCACCCGTTAACACAAGTACTTTTTTGTTTTCCGCCTTAAGGCTTTTCAGCATGTTTGCCGCATCCTTTGTTTTTGGCGCGTCAAGTTTCACGTCTTCTACAACCAGCAGACTGTTTTCCTTCACTTTGTATGAAAGTGCAGAAACCTTTGCAAGTCCCTTCACTTTATAGTTCAGTTTGAAATCATATGTGCGCGGCTTGGGACCGAATATAGATCCACCACCTTTATACAGTGGGTTCCTGATATTACCCTTACGTGAACCACCGGTACCTTTCTGACGGTGCAGCTTTTTGCTGGAACCTTTCACCTCGAGCCTGGTCTTCACTTTTGCAGTTCCCTGGCGTTGTGCAGCCAGGTATTGTTTAACCGCGAGGTAGATCACGTGGTTGTTTGGTTCCACGCCGAATATTTCATCGGGCAGATCCACTGATCTTCCGGTCTTCTCACCTTTTGTATTTAAAATATCTAATTGCATTTTGCTTCGGGTTAAAATGATTACTTCTGAATAAGTACGATGGAACCGTTGTGACCGGGTACCGAACCATTCACGAGGATGTAATTCTTATCAGGAAATATTTTGACAACCTTGAGGCCTTTGATCTTTACGCGATCTACGCCCATCCGGCCTGCCATGCGCATACCTTTGAAAACTCTTGATGCATCAGAAGAGTTACCGATAGATCCCGGGGCTCTCTGGCGATCGTGCTGGCCGTGCGATTGTTCGCCCACACCATGAAAGCCATGGCGTTTTACCACACCCTGGAAACCTTTACCCTTTGTAGTGCCCACAACATCCACCTTTTCTCCTTCAGAGAAGATATCCACCGTGATGCTGTCGCCCAGGTTCTTCTCAGCAAAATAATCGCGGAATTCTTTTACGAATTTCTTTGCAGTGGTGTTTGCCTTTTCAAAATGCTTGTCGAGAGCTGCGTTGGAATGTTTTTCTTTCTTTTCGCCGAATGCGATCTGGGTAGCGTTGTACCCGTCAGTAGCCTGCGTCTTCACCTGCGTAACTGTGCAGGGACCGGCCTCAATGATGGTGCAGGGAGTCTGCTTGCCATCCGGGGTGAAGACACTGGTCATCCCAATTTTCTTTCCGATGATACCTTTCATTTTCGAATGTTTGTGCCTTCCAGGTTGAAGAGACAGTGTGATGGGCACATCCGCACTTCAATCCCCGTTTGCTGTCGACCTTTTCCTTTTTCCGACGGAACAGATCTGATCTTTCCGTTCTCTCCGCTATGCGCGGCGGAGGAAGTACCGACAGTAAACTAACCCAGAATGGCTAGTTCATATTTTTATTAATGTTGATCCAGCGCTGCTTATTTCCCTAAGGCCTTCGCAGATGGATATAGAACTGTTATGCTTTAATTTCCACGTCTACACCACTGGGCAGGTCGAGCTTACTCAACGCATCCACCGTACGTGATGAAGAAGTGTATATATCCAGCAAACGCTTGTGCGTTGCCAACTGAAACTGCTCACGGCTCTTTTTGTTCACGTGAGGTGAACGCAGAACAGTAAAAATCTTCTTGCGTGTTGGTAAAGGAATTGGCCCTGTAACAACAGCACCTGTGCTGCGAACGGTTTTAACGATCTTCTCAGCAGACTTATCTACCAGATTGTGATCGTATGACTGTAATTTTATCCTGATTCTCTGAGACATATGCCGTGTCCCATTTTTTCGAATGGGGATGCGAAGGTACGGGTAATGTAGTTAGCAGGCAAAAATATTGTTGAATTTTTTTAGAAAATTCGCCTGTTGACAAGGGAGAAAACAAAGGGCAGATGGCAGAAGACAGAAATAGTTCCATCAAAAAGGCCGCAGTAACCTGCGGCCCTATAGTTTATGATCTTTTCACCTTTCCGTTAATCTGCTTTCACCTTTCCCTTCACCTTGGCAATCACCTCTTCGGCGATGTTGTTCGGTGCTGGTGAATAGTGAGAAAACTCCATGGTTGAAGTGGCACGGCCCGAACTCAGTGAACGAAGTTGGGTTACATAACCGAACATTTCGCTCAGCGGCACCTTGGCCTTGATTACCTGGGCACCGGCACGGCTATCCATTCCTTCCAGCATACCACGGCGGCGGTTAAGGTCGCCCGTAACGTCACCCATGTACTGGTCGGGGGTAATCACTTCCACTTTCATGATTGGCTCCAGCAATGTGGGCTGAGCCTTACGGCCTGCCTCACGGAAACCGGCTTTAGCACAAAGTTCGAACGACATTGCATCGGAGTCAACCGCGTGGAAGCTTCCGTCAAATATGCGAACTTTCATGTTCTCTACAGGGTAGCTGGCCAGAACACCTGTGCTCATTGCTGCCTGGAATCCTTTCTGGATCGGCTGGATAAACTCCCTGGGGATAGATCCACCAAAAATATCGTTTACAAACTGCATGTTTTCGGTCGGGTGTTCTTTCATCCACTCCTCGTCGGCAGGTCCGATTTCGAATACGATGTCGGCGAACTTACCACGGCCACCAGTTTGTTTCTTCAGTGTTTCGCGGTGTTCCACAGTTTTGCGGAACGCCTCTTTGTATGCAACCTGTGGTGCACCCTGGTTCACTTCTACCTTGAACTCACGACGCATACGGTCGATGATGATTTCGAGGTGAAGCTCTCCCATTCCACGAAGGATGGTCTGGCCAGTTTCTTCGTCGGTGTTAACGCGAAGGGTAGGATCTTCTTCTACCAGTTTCGCGATGGCCATACCCATCTTATCAACGTCGGCCTGAGTTTTTGGCTCAACAGCTATTGCAATTACCGGCTCGGGGATAAACATGTTTTCGAGTACGATAGGATGGTTCTCGTCGCAAAGCGTATCACCAGTCTTGATTTCTTTAAATCCAACAGCTGCAGCGATATCACCGGCTTCGATAAAATCAACAGGGTTCTGTTTGTTGGCAAACATCTTCATGATACGGCTGATACGCTCGTTCTTACCGCTTCGCATGTTCTTCACATACGAACCGGCATCGAGATGTCCGCTATAACAACGGAAGAACGCAAGACGTCCCACGAACGGGTCAGTCATGATTTTGAATGCGAGAGCAGCAAAAGGTTCTTTGGGATCTGCCTTGCGAATCACTTCTTCGCCTGTTTCCGGGTTCATACCTACAGTATCTTCAATATCCACCGGCGAAGGCAGGTATCGGCAAACGGCATCCAGGGCTGTTTGCACACCTTTATTCTTGAACGAAGAACCGCACATCATGGGAACGATGCTGAGGTCGATAGTTGCTTTACGGATAGCTTCGTGTACTTCAGCTTCAGTGATGGTATTCGGATCATCAAAGAACTTTTCCATCAGGTTGTCATCGTACTCTGCCACTGCTTCAATCAACTGTGCTCTCCAGTATTCCACGTCTTCCTTCATATCTTCCGGAACAGGAATCTCATCGAAGGTCATACCTTCTGTAGCCATATCCCAGATCACGCCTTTCATGGTGATCAGGTCAACCACACCTTTGAAATTATCTTCGGCTCCGATGGGCAGCTGCAATGGAACGGCTTTGGCTCCGAGCATTTCCTTCACCTGCTTAACAACCATCAGGAAGTCTGCGCCGGAACGGTCCATCTTATTTACAAATCCAATTCTTGGTACTTTATAGCGGTTTGCCTGTCTCCAAACGGTTTCGCTCTGGGGCTCTACACCGTCAACAGCGCTGAACAGGGCGATCAGGCCATCAAGCACACGCATACTTCTTTCCACTTCTACGGTGAAGTCTACGTGACCGGGAGTATCGATGATGTTGAAATAATACTTCTTCGTGTTTGCATCGGGCTTACCTTTTACGGTAGGGAAGTTCCACTGGCAGCTAACGGCAGCAGAGGTAATGGTGATACCCCTCTCCTTTTCCTGCTCCATCCAGTCTGTAGTAGCCGCACCGTCGTGCACCTCACCAATCTTATGGATCATCCCCGTATAACGCAGGATGCGCTCGGTGGTAGTGGTCTTACCAGCATCGATGTGAGCCGCAATACCGAAATTTCTTTGTAATCTTAAGTCTGCCATGACCTTTTGTTGTTTGCTTTTATTTTGAAGTGATTCTGCCCGGATTTGGGTGCGCAAAGGTATGTAAAATGAAACAAAAAACCCTGCACTCGGCAGGGTTTTCAGAATCGATTTTTTATAGGTTATACCCTGAAGTGGGCAAAAGCTTTGTTCGCTTCAGCCATTCTGTGGGTGTCTTCTTTTTTCTTGAAAGCTCCACCTTCGCCTTTGCTTGCTGCAACGATTTCGCCGGCCAGCTTTTCAGCCATGCTGCGGCCGTTTCTGTCGCGGCTGTAGCGGATAAGCCATTTCATGCTCAGGGAGATCTTACGATCGGGGCGAACTTCCGAAGGAATCTGGAAGGTAGCACCTCCGATCCTGCGGCTTCTTACTTCCACAGCGGGGGTAACATTCGACAATGCTCTTTTCCAGATGTCATAGCCATTTTCGCCTGTTTGTTTGGAAACACGCTCCATAGCATCATAAAAAATGTTGAAAGCAGTGTTCTTCTTACCCTGCCACATCAGGTTGTTCACAAACCTCGTTACCAGTGCATCGTTATACTTTGCATCGGGTGCGGGGGCGATCTTTTTGGCTTTGGTCTTCCTCATCTATCTAATGATTTGAAAATGCGTTGGTTTATTATTTTTTAGCTTTTTCTCTCTTGGTACCGTATTTCGAGCGGCTTTGTTTACGGTCTTTTACGCCGGCAGTATCAAGGCTACCGCGTACGATGTGATAACGTACACCTGGCAAATCTTTAACACGACCACCTCTAACCAGTACGATTGAGTGTTCCTGCAGGTTGTGACCTTCTCCCGGAATGTAAGCGATCACCTCCACTTTATTGGTAAGTCTGACTTTAGCCACTTTACGAAGAGCTGAGTTCGGTTTCTTAGGCGTGGTGGTGTACACACGGGTACATACACCGCGACGGAACGGGCAGGAATCAAGCGCCCTGGATTTACTCTTCGCTTTAATAATCTCTCTTCCTTTTCTTACCAATTGCTGAATAGTAGGCATTCGTGACCTTTTAATTTTTGGGACGGCAAAGGTAAAAGCCCTTGCTCAGAAAACAAAATAAAATTGCAATTCCAGGATGTACTGCTATCAGATGCGTACCATCCAACCATGTGTATCGGGCGCTGTACAATCCTTTATCGCATCCATCCTTCTTTTTACCTCAGGTGCCAGTTTCCAGTTGCGCTCGTCAAAAGTCATCACTTCGTCTTTGTATTTCAGTTCGCGGATCAGCGATATGGTTGCTGCTGTTCCGGTTCCAAATACTTCTGTGAGCTTGCCCGCTTTGTATGCTGCAATCAGGTCATCCATGCTTACGCGTCTTTCTTCAGTAGGAACACCCATATCGCGAAGCAGGGTAATCACGCTGTCGCGCGTAACCCCGGCAAGGATGGTGCTGGTCGACAGGTCAGGCGTTACAGCCTTTCCGTCGATGATGAAGAATACGTTCATGGTTCCGATTTCTTCCACATAACGATGCTCATTGGCATCGGTCCACAAAACCTGGTCGTAACCTTTGCGTCGTGCCTCAGCTGTTGCAAACATGCTTGCAGCATAGTTACCGGCCACCTTAGCATACCCCACACCTCCGGGAGCTGCACGGGTGTATTTCTCTTCGGCATAAATACGCATCGGCGCCGAATAATACGGACCGGTTGGGCTCAATATGATGAGGAACTTGTAAGTGTCGCTCGGTTTCACACCAATAAGCTCGTCGCTCGCAAACATGAACGGACGGACATACAACGCGTGATCCGGTTTTGCCGGAATCCAGTTTTTGTCGAGTTCGATGAGGCGCTTCATGCCTGCAATAAAAATTTCCTCAGGCACAGCGGGCATCTGCAAACGCTCGGCTGAAATATTGAAACGTCGGTAATTATCGTGGGGACGAAAGATGTAAGCATTACCATTTGCATCCTTGTAAGCTTTGATACCTTCAAAAATCGCCTGGCCGTAGTGCAATGCTGCGACCGATGGACTGAGCAACAGGGGCTGGTAAGGTTTAATTTCCACATTCTTCCATTCGCCATTCTCATAATCTGCTTCCAGCATGTGGTCGGTAAAGTATTTACCAAATGGTATACTCTCAGGAATATCCTGCAGTTTGCTGCGTTCCGCGCGGGTAACCCGTATCTCGGGGAATGCAATTGTATTGTTCATCCTGCAATTTTTTAGGTGTTTACAAAGAAACAAACAAACTTCGGGGCAACAAAAAATGCGCGCAACTTTTACAAACAATTGTTAGTTTGTTTATGGATTCATTGAATGATATCCGGCTCACACCCAAAATGATCGTGGCCATGTATGGGCAGGTACTGGTCGCTCCGGCCGACCATACCGCAGTAAAAAAACCGGTTCCGGCTCCTGAGATACCCTTAAAATATCTCGGCAATAATGAAAAGAAAGTGGTTGTGATGGTAAACAGCCCCGGGAATACTTACCTGTCAGATAAGGAACTCGTTTTCCTCACCAAAATACTCGAAGCGTGCCGGTTGATTATATCGGATGTGGCGATCGTTAACATGGCAAATCCTCAGAATGCCGGGGCTGATGTCCAGGCAATTCTCTCCCCTGCCGCCCTTATCTGTTTCGGAACAGATGAGTCGGCAACGCTTTATGCGCCCGCTATTGTAAACGACATACAAGTGGTACATGCACCTCTTCTGAAATCAATGGTAACAGACACTCCCGAAGCCAAACAGATGAAAGGCAAATTGTGGGTGGCGCTTAAACAGATGTTCGGCCTATGACCACGCTTTTGTTCGCCACAAACAATGCACATAAGATCGGTGAAATGCGGTCAATTATCGGCAACCTCGTTCAGGTAGTTGGTTTAAAAGAAGCGGGAATCAATACTGAAATACCTGAGCCTCACGATACGCTGGAAGAAAACGCCAGCGAAAAATCGGCCGCCATTCACGCGCTTACCGGAATGAGTTGTTTTAGTGAAGACACCGGCCTGGAAGTGTATTCCATCAGCAATGAACCCGGTGTCCGCTCGGCGCGATATGCGGGCGACAGCAGCACCTCTGAACAGAACATCATCAAACTGCTCGACAAACTGAAAGGCCGCAATGACCGTCGAGCCCGGTTCCGCACCGTTATCTCGTTGATATGGAATGGAAAGGAATACCAGTTCGAAGGAATTTGCGAAGGTTCCATTGCCGAACAACCCCGGGGTGCACAAGGTTTCGGTTACGATCCCGTTTTTATTCCTGCCGGAAGCACACTATCTTTCGCAGAGATGACTTTGGAAGAGAAGAACATGTTTAGTCACCGCAAAAAAGCTGCAGATCAGCTGGTTTTATTTTTGCAGCATCAAGGTTGACTTCAATAACCCAACGATCAGCAAGTTTTCTAATTTATTTGTACACCACAGGCAACCATACCATTTCAGAATCCGACTTAATCAGAGGATGCATCGAGGGAGACAGGCAAATGCAGGAAGAACTGTACAACAGGTTTTCCGGCAAAATGTATGCGGTTTGTCTACGTTATGCAAACAACAGCGAGGATGCACAGGATCTGTTGCAGGAAGGATTTATAAAAGTTTATCGCAACCTGCACCGTTTTCGTGCCGAGGGCTCTTTTGAAGGTTGGATACGCAGGGTGTTTGTCAATTCTTCTATCGAACATTACCGTAAAAAATCGCTTCAGTTATCGCGCGTCAGCGATAAAGAAGAAGGCACGATAGAGGATACGGATACTTCGGCGCTCGACAGCCTGGCGGAGAAAGACATAATCAAGCTGATCCAGGATTTATCGCCGGGATACAAAACGGTGTTTAATCTCTACGCTATCGAAGGTTATTCACACAAAGAAATCGGCGAGATGCTGGGTATAAGCGAAGGCACCAGTAAATCCCAACTCGCAAGGGCCAGGTCAATCCTGCAGAAAAAAGTTGCGGATTACTTAAAGGATACTAAAAAATCATTCACGCGATAACCGATGTCGGATTCGTTACAAAACAGGTTAAACAGGCACGAAGAAACACCTCCTCCAGCTGCATGGAACAACATTGCAGGCAGGCTGGATAAAGAGTTTTCGGCTGCCGACATCCGGCTTTCACGCAAACTCGAAAATGCATCTGTTCCTCCTCCGGCAGGATTATTCGACAAAATTTATGCTGAGCTGAATTCTGCTGAAACAGAAAAACAACCGAAGGTTGTTCCGATGTTCAGGCAACGCAGAACGGCAATTGCCGCAGCTGCTGCCGTGTTGCTTATTGCGGCTTCCATGTATTTCTTCAACAACAGCCCGGAGGAAAATCGGAATAACCAAACGCTTGCCGGCACAATGGTGGTTCCTGCACCTGCAAACAGCGATACTGTTTCAAGGCCGCCCGCTACGCAGGCAACTCCGGATTCCTATGCAACTGCATCGGCTCCCCCGAACACACGTGTGCGTGCAACACGTAAGAACAAACCCGGAAGAATCGTGGTGTCGCAGGTGAACAAAGCAGATGAAAATGAGACCATGATAGAACCTGCCCTCGAAAGCCAGATGCCGGAAGCACAGCCTGTTCAGGTGTCGCAGCCGATTGCAGTATCTGCTCCTCCTATACGCGACAAAAGCGGTAACATTATCATGGACCTCGATGTGATCAGCAAGCCCGGCCAGCAATACATAACGGTAACAAGTCCAAACGGAAATCAGACACGTTTATCCAATAAATTTCTCGATTGCCTCAGGTACATCAACGCCAACCTGAGCTCATACGATACTGATATGAATGCCCGCGCCTGCAAAACCAAGTTCGACGAGTGGAGGAATAAATTACTCGCCGAAGCGGCATACATTCCTTCGGGTGATAATTTCTTTGATATTTTCGAGCTCAAAGAACTGGTTCAGGAATACTGATATTAAAACACACCCCAATGGCCAGGATTTCCATTGATCTCCCTGAAACATACCTGTTTTCTACCTCCATTTCCGTTCGCATTACTGATCTTAACTATGGTGGTCACGTTGGCAACGACGCCATACTTTCAATTATTCATGAAGGCCGCATGCAGTTCCTGCAGCACTACGGATACTCCGAAAA
>JAFAGE010000347.1 GCA_023423015.1 Bacteroidota bacterium | reverse complement strand
GATTCACTACGTGCGATGAGCCTTCTGTATACCAGGTATGGCGGCGAAGCAGTGAGTCGAATTTTTTCATGTTTTCGGTGTATTCCTGATTGCGGGAGGTGGGTAGGTTCACATGGATATTACCATTATTGTCGTTGTGGAGATCAATGGCCAGTAGTGGCTTATTACCTGAAGCAACCAGTTGTTTTAGTTTTTTTTCGAACGCGAACTTTTCAGGGGCCAATAGTGAATCCGGCTCTTTGTCCCATTGCCTGTTCAGGTCAACACCCAGGGCGTTAAAGCGTGTCTTTCCTCTTGCCACGCCATCTTTATTGGCCATTGGCATAATGTAAATCGTGTATTGATCGAGGAATTTCGCAGATTCTTTTTTGAGCAGGGCGCTCACCAGGCCTTCAACAACCCAATTACCTCCCGCTTCCCAGGGATGAGCGCGCGCGCGAAGTACTATGCTTTTTTTGCTGTTTTTGCCAATCCTGATGATTTCGAGCGGGCGTCCTTCTACAGTTCTGCCGACCTGCTCTATCGTTACGAGTTTGTTTTTTCCAATACGCTCAATCATCTTATCCAGATCACTGATGCGATAAGGTTCCACACTGGCAAGAAATATCTTCTCGCTCTCCATTTGGAGTTTCACCGTCAAAGTATTGCTATCAGTTAGCTGCGTGGGTACTATTTTCCAGGTGCGCCCATCGGTTGAGGCAAGGCAATCCGTTTTTTCCATTACGGGTGATGCGTGGCGTCGGTTCCAGATGTTGTCGAAATTCTTAAGGATCACGGTAACAGCAGTTCCTTTTACTGCTTCAACCTGGAAGTGCCAATGCCCATTAGCACGATTAATTGACGAACGTTCATGATCATAAATCAGCTCTACAGTTATAGTATTAGTAGAAGAATCAATGGTCCATTGTGCTGGTGACGCGTTTTCGAAGGAGGTATTGACATAGTTCACCTGTGCTAAAGAAGAGAAAGCATAGAACATCAAAAGGAGGACTGCAATTGTTTTCATCATGCCGCGAAGATTTTCGGAGAAAGCAATCTACGAAGCCAACCATTAATTCTTTCGGTGAAATGGGTTTTGTGTCGAAGATTGTGCAATTCACTGCATTATTTATAATTAAAATTGAACATTTCTGGTAAGCTATTTGTAAATTAAACATCAAACCTGTTCAGTATGTTAGATCAACTTATGGATCTGGTTCGAAACCAGGCGGGCAATGCTGTCATCAACAACCCGAAGATTCCCAACGAGAAAAACGATGACGCCGTTCAAACCGGCACCAATTCTATTGTGGCCACATTGCAATCGGCTCTTGCTGGTGGGAGGCTAAATGATGTGCTCGACTTTTTCAAAAGCCGAGGTTCTAACGATCATTCGCTGGTGAATGAAGCAACCAGCAACTATTCGCGGGAGTTGCAAGGCAAGTTCGGCATGAACGCGAATGAGGCGACAGACACTGCCTCCAAAGTAATTCCATCTGCGATGGGACAGCTGGCAAGCAGGGCTGCCGATCCTAATGACAACGGCTTTAACATCCAGGACATTTTCAACCAGCTGAGTGGTGGTAAAACCAGTGGATTTGATATTCAGAATCTACTCAGCCGCTTCGGCGCCGGTAAACTCGACAGAGATAACGACGGCGACGTGGATTTAAAAGACCTGGCAGCGATGTTCGGAGGAGGTGGAGCCGGTGGCGTGATCGGAGGATTATTCAAATAGTCGGTTACCGGGGTGTTTAAAGTAAACGTTAGCGGAGCTTGCCATAAACTTCTTTCATGACGGCTACTTTTTGAGGATCCTCTGCTACAGAGCTGCTGGTAAACATCATTATACCAGTTGATGAACCGGCAGTTCCTCCAATAAGTACGTCTTTGAATTCGGCTGCATCCACAACGCCTGGATCGTTGTATGCCTGAACAATTGGCCAGACTTTTACATTCTCCCGTGTGATCTGTTTACTGAACCATTTTATATTTTCTCCGACCCATGACGCTGGCCGCCCCATTCTTTTGTGGTATACCATGGGAGAGAATACATCCGCATGCTGCTGAAGTATTTTGTAGTCCAGGCCTAATATTTTATATCGCGCGCCATTATATTCCGTATCGTTCCAGGGACAATGATAAATACCGAGCAGGGCACCCGGTTTGTATTTACCAAGTGTATCCCTGAATTGTTTCACCCAATCTCCTAATACCTGGGTTCGCCATTTTCTCCAGGCTTTCTCGTGATGGTTTAGGATGAAGTCAGCCTGTTCTTTCGTATTTGCGCCTGTTACTATTATTCCAGTCGATTTCTGAAACAGGTTAATACAACTGGTGTTGAAGCAAGTTTCGGGAAGAATCGGTTCGGGATCTTCGAACTGTGCATGCCAGTGCAGATAGTCCATCCAAACGCCATCCACATCAAAGCGGCTAACCAGCTTTTTCAATTCGTTCAATCTGTATTGGATAAAACCTCGTTCCGTAGGGCAAACACCCATAAACCATGTGGCTTTTTCTACATTGTTGCCATTCCTGTCAACCGCCCAGGCTTCCGGATGATCGTTTACATATCCTTCGCCATTCAGCGTAGCAAATTCGGCGTACACCTTCAGTTTTTCGTGCCGGGCTCTCAACATGAACGTGCTGTCAATGGATTTGTGGTGAAGAAAAACAGCGTTTACATTGAGATCATTCAACCTTTGTCCGTTGCTCCAGAATTTCCCGGGGTGACCGTATACTCCTTTAACGAAGTCCTGCTGAGAGGTTGCATCGTTAAAAAACAAAAGAAGGAAGATGGCAGCAGTATATTTAAGCATCTTCTAAATTTAAGAAAGTTCGCGGCATTGTAATTGTTATCGCGGCCGAATACTGGATTACCACAAAACAGGCTGTCATAAGCAAAATGTATTAAAATCAGAACCAACACAATAATCCGACGGACTGATTTCGTTTCTTCGTGCACCAGGATACTAAATCGTGTGAAATGAAAATTATAAGTACAGGTTGGATTTTATTTGTGCTGCTTAGCATTTGTATTGGAGGTATTGCACAAACTCCAACAGCAAACAGGCAATTCCGTGCATCGGTTGTTAAGGTGGACATCACGCCGACACAATCGAAACAACTTCTTGGATATGGCCCCCGGAAGTCTAGCGGAGTTAACGACAGAATTCATCATCGCATTGTAGTGATGGACGATGGTTACAAGAAATTTTACCTCGTGTCTTCGGAGTTGTGTCTTGTTTCTCCTTCACAATATGATCATGTGGCTGCACTTCTGAAACAGCGGTTGAAAATTGAAGCCAATGATTTCTGGTGGACGATGACCCACACGCATTCTGCACCGGAAGTTGGTCCGCCGGGCCTTGCAGAATCATTCCTGGGAGAACGCTATAAACATGCGCCTGACACTGCGTACACTACGTTTGTTGAGCAAACGCTCATCATGGGTATTGAGGAGGCAGTAAGAAAACTTCAGCCAGCTAAACTGGCGGTAGGCTGGGGATTCAGCCAGGCTAATATCAATCGTCGTGCGATTGATGTTAATGGCAAGGCTTCGTTAGGTCTCAACCCGGATGGAGCCACAGATCGGCGAATTGGTATTATCCGGATTGACAAATCCGATGGTAAACCACTGGCCATACTGGCAAACTACCCGATCCATGGAACAGTGCTCGGCCAGGAAAACACAAAAATCAGTGGCGATGTAGCGGGGGTGGTTTCATCCTATGTTGAAGACAGCACCGGTGCAACAGTATTGTTCATTAATGGAGCTGCAGGAAATCTTGCGCCGATCTACAGTGTTTACCCAACCCCGGAGTCGGGGCACCTGAGCCAATTCAGGGTATTGATAGGCAATAAGATTCTGGAAGCAAACCGACGTATTACCGGAAGTACGGAATCTGTAAGACTTTACACCGGTGGCACTATTGTAGAGAGCCCTCGCAAACGTGGTTTGGCCTGGCCAACCTATTTGTTGGACTACGTTCGTAATCATCGGGACGGTTCGAGTCTTATCCAATTGCCTGTCCGGTTTCTTAGGATTAATGACGACGTGGCGGTATGGGCAGCTCCTGTTGAATTGTTTTGTGAAATTTCAAATGAGATACGGGATCGTTCTCCTTTCCCCTTTACATTTTATTACGGCTACACCAATGGATGGCTGGGTTACCTGCCAACGGAAAAGGAATGGTCACATGGCGGGTACGAAGTTGAGATGGTTTGTCCTTTTACGCCTGCGGTACAGGGACACCTGACTCAAGCGGTATCAGCATACTTACAGGGTGAATTAAGGAGCGGCTTAACGAATGTTTCAGCACCGAAAGAAGAGAGAAAAGTTCGTCGCAGAATTTTCTAATTGTCTTTCTGCAGTCGATACTGCTCCAATCCTTTAAGATTCATCAGCAATCCTTCTTTCGCATCGTTGGCAAAATCTTCATTGATAATTCCGATAGGTCCCCGATACGTGCTGTTTTCAATAATCTTCATCATTTTAAATTCAATATTACCCTGGCCCACCGGAACAACTTTAGCGGGATAGCCTCCCTGCAGACCGGTAAGATTAATTGCCAGCAGGTGAGGTAGTATTTTGGGATAGAATTCCGGGAAGCGGTGTATCTGGTATTCAGAATGACTGAAGTTATATACGATGCCGATATTGGGCATTTTGAGATATTCAATAATTGCAACCTGGTTTTCGGGTTCTCCAAACCAATCGCCGTGGTTGTATAAACCTACCTCAGCGCCTGCTTCTGCCGCCCGGTCGGCAATATATTCTACACGCTTTGCCACGGCTTCAACTTTCTCCTGTTGCGATAGGGAGTCAAGCTTTACACCTGTGATCATAGTCCATATCTGCGTCTTAACCTTGTGGCGTTTAAGTAAGTCAATTATTTTGTCGAAGTTCGGATCGTTCTCGGGTGTGGCGCCTGAATAATACCAGAATGCCTGCAGCGCGATGTTATTTTTTTTCAATTCATTCAATTCTTCGTCGAAAGTTGGCACATGCCGTTCACGCCAGTCGTAAGCGAGCTTATTTATTCCAAGTTCCTTGAGCATTACGCTGCGTTGCGAAGGCGTACGTTCGGGTTTGTCGAACGGTACAATACACCACGCAATAAGATTGTCTTTAGCGAAAATGTCTTTTGTTTTCGGTTGTGCGGCGGATTTGTAATGTGAACTACAGAGAACAGACAGCAGCAGAATTGCTGCCAAAAATGGCTTAGCCATAAAAATTGTTTGCTACATATTACAAAAAAGAATTTACACAGAGATGCGCAGAATTTAAGAACAAGGGCGGCTTCAGGCGTTAACGGGAGAGGGAATCCTGATGCTTACCACATTTCCTGCTCCTCCTTCTTCGTGAATTATAATCTGGCCATTGATAGAGGAAACGCGTTCGCGGATGATGTTAAGGCGGCCGGTGTTGTCGGAATAAGGAGAATTGTTTCTTTCGCCATTGTGCGAAACGCGTAAGAAAAGTTCGCCTTCATCTGAAGATTCAACCGTAACGACAATACGAACCGCGGAAGAATCAGCTAAATCTTTCAGCAGGTCTTGCGTTATCCGATAGAGATCCAGCTGCAAGTCGGAACTAATAATAGAGTCGTCTATCCTGGTTTCGACGAAACATTCAATATTGTTCAGCTTCGCGAACTCGGCGCAAAACCATCTCAATGTTTCATTCAACCCCATGTCGTCGATCATTCCGGGACTGATTTCGTAAGACATCTTTCTGATGCCATCGATTAACATCTGGTTAATAGATTGAGCGTGTTCCAGTCGCTTTGACAAACGCGGATCACTATGGCGGAGATTGTCTGTTATCCAGTTGATGTCGATTTTGACCGTCGATGCCAATTGGGCAAGCTGTTCGTGGAGCTCGGCAGCAAGATATTTTTTGTCTTTCTCAATACTTGCTTTGAAGTGATGCACCAGATTCCTGAACTGCTGAAACTTCTCTTCGGTATTCAGTTCCACTTCTTTCTTTTCTGTTATGTCTTTCGCAATTGCAAACGCTACTTCTTTATCGGGAACAAAAATGGACGTCCAGTTTAGCCAGATGGCTTTTCCTTCTGATGTTATATACCGGTTTTCAAAATTAACCAGTTCTTTTCCCGTGAAAAGTTCGGCTCTTCTTTCGGCAGTTAATTCTTTATCGTCGGGATGAATAAAGTGATGAATTGGAGTTGAGAGCAGAACGTCGGGAGGATATCCGAGCTTCTGTACTACGGCTTTGTTAAACATCTTGAAATAACCGTCTTTCCCCGCGATAATCACGAGGTCGGGCGTCATATCAAAAAAGCGGAACAATTCAAGTTCCGAAGTATAAACATAAGACATTGAAAAAGGTTTATGGGTCGGGCTCGGGTTGGTTAAACAAGCAGTGAATTTACTAAGACTGCGTCGGATTGTCATTATACCTGCGTTTGACAATAATCAACTTCTCAGCAAAAAAATACACATATCATTTATTCCGCTGGTGAAACAATAATTTTAGTTCCCGATACAACATGCCCCGAAATTCCTACGACTACTAACCTCTCCCTCTTTAGATGTCAATTAATTATTTCACTCTCCAACGAATCGCCGGAAAATTCTGGCCGATGTTGATTCTTACTGTCTTTTCAACGGGTTGTCAGAAAGCCCTCGATTTTTACAACATCAGCAGAAATGGAGGTGGAAGTTCAGGAAATGCATTACCCAATTGCAGGTTGTTGTCCGAAAGCGACACGTTGAATGGCGAGGCATATGAGACCACCTATAACTACAATACAAATGGTGATCCCATTGCTGTTAAGTATGCGATGACTGTTCTGGATAGCAGTTATTGGAACGACTACACTTTCGAATGGAAGTATGACCATCTTGGCCGGCTTAGATCAGTCACTTCCGACTGGGTGTACAGCAATCCGCAGGTATATTATGCATACGAAGGCAACTCACGGCTGCCTGTTCGGGACACTCTATATATGGCATTTCCAAATGTGTTTGTTGAAGACCTTACGTATGATTCGAAGGGCAGATTGGTGAAGGTGGTTAAACGCATCATTGAGCAGTGGTCCGACGATCCGGAAGTGTACGAAGACGAAGTTTATCAATATTATTATGACCTCCGCGGCAATCGCCAGGAAAATCCTTCGAATCCTGGATATCGCGGATTAATTCAATATGGAGAAGGACATAGCATCTACAGTCTTAACCGCGCCCGGCAGATATATTACAAAAACCACAGCAGAAATGCACCGGCAGATGCGCAACTAAATGTGAATGGTTTACCGTTCAAAATGGGCTATACCACATATAGGTATGAATGTGACTAAAGGGTTTTTGCATTCACCATTCGATCTCCCATTGATTCTGGTCGTTGATAAAATAATCCAGACCATTGCTCATGCGATGTAACTGGCGGCTGCGCTTGCTAATGGTGGTTTTTACCTCGTATACGCGCACGCCGTTGTTTTCGCGCGTGAGATAATTGACCAGCGCCGTCATCGTCGGTGGAATTTCGTGCAGCCATTGCGGCTCATCTTCCTTTACAAACGCCTGGCTCATACCTTCATCTACAATTAAAATTGTGCCACGCTACAGCTTTTTTACCCTGATGTCTACGGTTAATGTAAATTGGTAGTCGAACTTATTTCTTTTGCCGAATCTTCCTGTATGTCATCACTTTCGCGACGTTCATTCATGAGTAAAAGCATTCGTGCGGCCTCATTGCTCGGAGCTGCCGGCCTAGTCAACTTCCCATTGTCTGCTTCCAGCTCTCCGGAATTTGCCCAAAAATTGAAGGTGCATATATTTTCGAAACACCTTCAATTCCTCAATTACGCAGAACTTGCTGATGTGGCTGCGTCTATGGGCTTCGACGGAATCGATCTTACTGTTCGTCCCGGTGGGCATGTTTTGCCGGAGCGTGTTGAAAACGATCTTCCCAAAGCCGCGGAAGCAATCAAAAAAGCAGGATTAAAACCTTCGCTGATGACCACGGCGGTAGATGACGCCAGTGATCCGGTAGACCTGAAAGTTCTGTCTACCGCAGCCCAACTCGGCTTTTCGCATTACCGGATGAACTGGTTACCATATCCTGAAGACATTTCAATGCCTGAAGCAATTAACCGTTTTACCACAACCGTGAAAAAGATAGGTGAGGAAAACCGTCGCCTGAAATTGACCGGCTGTTATCAGAACCATGCAGGACTCCAGGTGGGGTCGTCTATCTGGGAAATATACCAGGTGCTCCGTGAAGCAGATAAAGAATACATGGGTTCGCAGTACGACATCCGGCACGCCATGGTAGAGGGAGGAACAGCCTGGGAGAACGGATTCAGGCTTATAGCGGAGCGAATAAAAACCATCACCGTTAAAGATTACAAATGGTCGCAGAAGAATGGCGTATGGGGGGTTGAGGATGTTCCAGTGGGCGAAGGGATGGTTGATTTCAGGAAGTATTTTGGACTTTTAAAGAAGCACAACATACAAGTGCCGGTAACTCTTCACATCGAGTATTCGCTCGGAGGCGCTGAGCATGGCGACAGAAAAATCAGTATGGACAAAAAAGAAGTGTTCCGGCTGATGAAGAAAGATCTACAAAAAGTTCATCAACTCTGGCAGGAGGCCTGATACCCATGCGTACAAATTACCCGGCGGCAATATGGCTGCTCATTTTCGTATTTGTTTATCCATCGGGTGTCCACAGCGAAGGTTTGTGGCAGGATTCGCTGGATTATCCGTTCAGAAAGATGCCTGATGTATATCCCGGCACAAAACAATTAACATGGCAGGGTGATCTATCCGTTCGAATGCTCGATGGGGCGCACAAGTTTGTTGAGGAGAAAATCAGCGAAACCTTAGAAGGGAGAAAGAAATTCTGGAAGCGCGATCTTTCTTCACCGCAGGCGTATGAAATGTCTGTGGCCAGCAACCGAAAAAGATTTTTGGAGCTCCTTGGTGTGGAAGACAGATCGCAGCCGTTGCTCAGTTTCAATGTGGGTTTAAAAGAAGAATATCCTAAACCTAACATGGAAAAGCTATCCGGGTTGGACGAACCCGACCTGGTAGCTGAAACATCAACATACCGTGTATACCAGGTAAAATGGCCGGTATTAAATCTCGTAAATGGTGAAGGGTTGTTACTTCAACCGAAAACTACTCCAAAAGGATTTATTGTCGCACTTGGCGACGCAGATCACGAACCCGAGCAACTCGCCGGTTTACAAAGCGGAATTCCAAAGTCGTCGCAGTTTGCCCGAAAACTTGCAGAGAATGGATATGAAGTATTGGTGCCAGTACTAATAAGCCGAAAAATTCTATTTGAAGGAGAAACGAAGCAACAAACTTATCGCGAATGGATTTACAGGCAGGCATTTCACATGGGTAAACATGTGATCGGTTACGAATTGCAGAAAGTGATTGCCGCGATCGATTGGGCGAAATCAAAAAATGCAAACACAAAAATCGGAATTGCAGGATATGGCGAAGGTGGATTAATTGCCTTTTACTCTGCCGCCGCAGATACCCGCATTCAATCAACACTGGTGAGCGGCTACTTCAACAACCGGCAAAAGGTATGGGAGGAACCTCTCTACAGGAATGTTTGGGGATTACTGCGCGAGTTTGGAGACGCAGAAATTGCGTCGCTCATTGCTCCGCGTTCATTGACCATTGAACTTAGCAATGCACCTGTTTTAACCGACGAAATAAAGAATCCAAAGGAGAATTTCCAGATCGAAGGACTTCCGTTTACGGGTTATAAAGGAAGGTTGCAGCAGATGAGCATGATTTCAGTGAAACAGGAATTTGAAAAAGCACGCACATTGAGCGGTAAGTTTCTAAGCAACTCCGCGTTGATCAGCAATGGAGAGCAATCGGTTGACTTCGGATCAAAAGAAGCATTGAAAACTTTTGTAGCGCAACTTGGCAACAAAGAGCAATTGCGAGATGATTTTGCACCCATTCAGGACAACAGGAAGAATTTTGATGCCTTATTGCGACAGATGCGACAAGTGAAAGAAATGGAAAATCATGTGCAGGAGATGTTGCACGATGCAGACCAAAGGAGAAACAGGTTTTTTCTTCATAAACTGATGCCACAACTTGCTGTACGGCAATGGAGCACCAAACCATACCACCCCACATTCGATAGTGCGAAATTTGCGGCAGATGCGAAACCATATCGCGAATACTTCAGCCGTGAAATCATCGGGAAGTTTGATGATGATCTTCTTCCATTCAATGCCAGGACAAGAAAAATATTCGATAAGGGACGTTTTACAGGTTATGAAGTAGTATTGGATGTTTATACGGACGTGTTTGCAACAGGAATACTGCTGATTCCAAAAGACCTGAAGAAAGGCGAACGGCGACCAGTGGTTGTTTGTCAACATGGACGGACAGATATACCTCACAAGATGGTTGAAGGCAACTTCACTCAATACAATGATGTGGCGTCAAAGCTCGCCGATCTGGGGTTCGTGGTGTACGTGCCGCAAAATCCCTACAAAGGTGAAGACAGGTACCGCTGGCTGAACCGTAAAGCCAATGCGGTTAAAGCAACCATGTTTTCATTTATTGTTGCCCAGCACGATCAGGCAACACGATGGCTCGCAACTTTGCCATTTGTAGATAGTCAGCGTATCGCATTTTATGGTTTGAGTTACGGCGGACAAACCGCCATGCGCGTACCAGCCATCCTGAACGCTTACTGCCTTTCAATTTGTGCGGGAGATTTCGGTGATTGGGCGAGAAAAATAACAGACACTCACTACGAAGGCAGTTTCGTGAATACGTTGGAGTGGGAAATGCCCTTCTTTAACATGGGCAACACTTTCAATTATGCAGAAATGAGCTATCTCATCTTTCCCCGGCCATTTATGGTGGAACGTGGACACCACGACCTGGTACAACCGCCTGAATGGGTGAATTATGAATATGGTAAAGTGCGATATTTCTATGATCAGTTTGGACTTTCGGAGCACACGGAAATTGAGCAGTTCAATGGAGGACATTCTATGCGTGGTGAAGGAACGTTCAGGTTTTTGAGAAAACATCTGGGGTGGAGATGAGGTGGAGAGCGGAGAGCGGAGAGAGGAGGGCAGAGAGCGGAGGGCGGAGGGCGGAGGGCGGAGAGCGGAGAGCGCAAATTTTTTTATGATGAGTAAGTTAGCGTTTTTGATATTTATTTCGCTTCTCGTGTGTGCATGTGCACAGCATGATGGAAAAGGAATACAACGACCGACGGACGTTTGGGCGTTTCGTTCCGTGCTCGATAAAAAACCGCGTATGCTCACACTTGCTCTTCACCCGGAATGCTACGTGGCATATGACCTCGCAAATTCTTCAATTTATAAAGTGTGGAAAGGTGGAGTTGACAAACAGGGTGCGGCTTACACTGATAAGAAGAATCTGCAACCTACTTCCTGGGGAACTGCTTATGTTGATAATCCGGCGAACAAATGGTTAATTGAACGAGATGGAAGACCGATGCGGTTCACAGTCGCTAACAAGGGCTACTATTTTAAAGATAATCGGATCTATATAAAACATCGGTTTGTTGCCGAACGCGATACTTTCTTTATCATCGAATCTCCTGAATTCATCGTTCGCGAGACATCATATTTGCTCGAACGACGGTTCACGACAAAAGACGTTCCTCCAGGTATCCACCTTTTTATAGCGAATGATGCGAATAAATTCTCCATTGAAACAGGCGATGCTTCTGTGCTGGCAACCACATTGCGTAAACTCCCGGAGCAGAAACAGCCTGAATTGGCATTGGAATCCGACCATCGCGGCCGTTACTTCATGGAAAAGAGCGATTGTTTTACCTGCCATGAACCAGACAGGCAAACGGTAGGTCCATCTTTTCAGCAGATCGCCGGCAGATATGGCCATGAGGAAAACCTGGGTGCACGCCTGGTAAATAAAGTAATCAAGGGAGGAGCAGGAGCGTGGGGAACGAGTGTTATGAACCCGCATCCTGATCTCAGCGAACGTGAAGTGCGCGAAATGCTGCAGTATATTTTTACTTTTCGCGCGGCACCAAAAAAGCAGGGCATTGCGGAAGCTACTCCTGTTCTTCCAAACACAGGCAGTTCTCCCGGGTTTGGAGCACCTCTTGAAGAAGTACATCCTTCGTATACGCTTCAAACAATACATAAATCTGATTTTCGTCCGCGTGTTGGAGCAATGGCCTTTGCACAGAATGGCGATCTGCTGGTAACTACCTGGGATACTATTGGAGCGGTGTACCGGTTGAAGAATGTTCACACAGGCGATACGAATAAAATATCAGTGAAAAGAGTTGCTTCAGGTCTTGCTGAACCTTTGGGAATTGAAGTGGCAGACGGAGAAATTTATGTTTTACAAAAGCAGGAGCTGACAAAATTAATAGATCACGATGGAGATGAAATAACGGATGAATATGAAGCCGTTTGCAACAGCTGGGGTGTGTCTCCCGACTTTCACGAGTTTTCATTCGGACTTGTTTATCGTGATGGATATTTCTACGCAACACTTTCGATGGCAATGAGGTTGCTTTCCAGTGAAAGACAACATCGCGACAGGGGAAGAACCATTCGGATTTCGAAGGATGGAACTTATGAAACGATAAATTACGGTCTTCGAACCCCCAATGGAATTGGCAAGGGGATAGATGGCGAGCTATTTGTGACCGACAACCAGGGCGAATGGGTTCCCGCTAACAAGCTCATTCATGTAAAGAAAGGCGAATATCATGGCATGCGATGGGGACATCACGATAGCGTTGAAGCACCCCGGGTTGCTGACCCTGCAATATGGTTGCCTGAAAACGAAATTGCCAATTCGCCTTCGGAGCCAGTTTTAGTTACAGAAGGAATTTATAAAGGACAGATGCTTCATGGCGATGTGACGTATGGCGGCCTTCAGCGCGACTTCCTCGAAAAAGTAAATGGAGAATATCAAGGTGCAGTATTCCGCTTTTCACAAGGCTTTGAAGCTGGAATTAACCGGATGAGATGGGGACCAGATGATGCTCTCTATGTTGGTGGTGTAGGCATGGTTGGTGGATGGAGTTGGAAAGAAAAGCAGTACGGCTTACAACGCCTTAGTTACAATGGTAAGCCTGTATTTGATTTGCTCGCAGTCCGCAGTCTGCCCGATGGTTTTGAGATAGAATTTACAGAGGCGGTTTCGTCGACGTATGATCTCAAACCAGCCAATCTGATTGTTCAGCAATGGTGGTACCTTCCAACCGCAGACTATGGCGGACCGAAGAAGGACCTGGAGAATCTGCGCATTGAAAATATACAATTCAGTGGCGACCGTAAGAAGCTGAGACTGAAGATCCGGGGGCTTCGTGCAAAGCGCGTGGTATATTTCAGGTTTCCGGAAACGATACAAAGCGAAGCCGGAAGAAAACTATGGTCAGGAGAAACATGGTACACATTGAACCAAATACAAACCGGTAAATAGTATTCTCATGAAGATATCGCGGCGCAATTTTATCAGCACTACGGCTTCGATGTTTAGTGTCGGTGCAGCAGGATTTACACCTGATTTCCAAAAACTATCGAATATGGAGAAGCCAATAAAGATAAAAAATGTTAACGCGAACTTTGATCGCGAGGCATTGTTCCCGTATCGCTTCAAGGGGAGTGCTATCACAGAAGCATGGCAGGTAGCGGCATTCATGGAAAGCGAGAATGGCAATAAAAAAGTTGGACTTGGAACTCAAAGCGTGTTATGGAGTGATTCGGGTGTATTTGCAAAGCATTCCGTTACCGGTGGCAATGCTTTGATGTTTGCCATGACTGAACGCGCCCTGCAGATTGCCAAAGGAACAACATTTAAACACCCTGTTGAATTGCTGGACAAGTTGTTCCCGGAAGTATACGAATACGGACGAAGAATTACAGGTAATCCTGATCTCCGTAAAACGTTTGCATTAAATGCGCTTGTTCCCGTTGACAATGCTGCATGGATGTTGTACGCAGCAGAAAACAATCTTAAAAACTTAGATGAATGTATTCCGTCGAGATATAAACCAGGAATTAGTTATCGCAACTCCAGGGTTGGCAGTATGCCTTCGTTCAGTGTTGGAGTTGATGTTAAGAAGGTGAAGGCAGCCGCTGATGCCGGATACTTCATCATGAAGCTTAAGATTGGTTCTGCCGGATCACAGCAGGAAATGCTGGCCAAAGACATTGAATTTCTCTCGGCAGTTCACAAAGCTATCGGCCACTATGAAACTCCTTACACGAAGAGTGGAAAAATTCCTTATTATTTTGATGCAAATGAACGGTATGATGAAAAAGACACCCTCCACCGCTTTCTTGATCATGCAAAAAAAATCAAAGCTTTTGACCAGATAGCTGTAATCGAAGAACCTTTCGGCGAACGTAACACGAGTCATGTTGGCGACTTCGGAATTACAATAGCGGCCGATGAAAGTGCGCATACGGTGGAAGAAGCGGCACATCGGATGGAGCAGGGATATACAGCTATGGCTGTAAAGGCGGTGGCGAAAACATTAAGCATGACGATGCAGATCACTCAACTTGCTCATGAAAGGAAAGTGCCTTGTTTTTGTGCAGATCTTACCGTGAATCCGATATTGGTCGACTGGAACAAAAGCGTAGCCGCGCGTCTCGCGCCGTTTCCCGGACTAAGTGTGGGATTAATAGAAACCAATGGCCACCAGTACTACAAAGAATGGGACCGGATGCTGAGTTACCATCCCCGTAAAAATGGAAGCTGGGTCAAGGACAAGGATGGTGTTTATGTGACTGACAGTAGTTTCTATGAGCAGAGTGCCGGTATCCTTGAAACCCCACAACATTACCTGGACCTGACTACTTCGGAGTGAGTGACTTTTCTCCCGATGACTAATAATCATGGGTTGTTTTTCATGAGAAAACTGAATTATTGTAAATTCGCAACCCTTTGTGGCGTTGGCATGCCTCGTTGCCGCGAAAACTGCAAGGGGAAAGATGGAGAGATGCCGGAGCGGTTGAACGGGGCGGTCTCGAAAACCGTTATATCAGTAATGGTATCGGGGGTTCGAATCCCCCTCTCTCCGCCAAACAAAACAAAGCCCCGCAAGGGGCATTTTTTATTTCCAGGAGCGTGCAAAGCTTGCTTTGCTAAGCGGATGGGAATGAAAAAATGGAGACGCGCAGCGTCGGCTTTGTTTTGTTTGATGCCTCCCACCTCCGGGATCAGCGAAGCTAATCCCCCTCTCTCCGCCAAACAAAACAAAGCCCCGCAAGGGGCATTTTTTATTTCCAGGAGCGTGCAAAGCTTGCTTTGCAGTTTGTCAGCCCTTTTTTTTCAGAAAGTAGAACTGCATCGGACGGACTATAGTGAACCCTAAGCGTTCATATAATTCAACTGCCCTGGTGTTATCGGCCTTTACATGAAGAAATGGTTTACGGCCTTCCGCATAAATGAGGTTAAGTTGCTGTTGAACCAGTGAAGCAGCATATCCTTTCCCTAAATAATCGGGATGCGTACATACAGCGCTTATTTCGCTGTAATCGCCAATGTGCATGCGTTGTCCCGCCATGGCAACCAATCGCCCCTGGTCAAAAATGCCATAATAATGTCCAAACTCAATTGTTCGTTTTCCGAAGGGACCTGGCTTCATAAGTTCGGTGAGTTCAAGCATTGCAGGAACATGTGTAGTGTTTAAGGGGACCGGAGTGTGGTTTACCTCATACCTCGATTCTTTTATGTGATGCATCTGAACGCCTTCCACATGAATGATGATTTGCCATTGTTTGGGAGGCTCAATGGCTACCGGATTTGCAAACAGAATATGCTTTTGCTGTTGAGGTAAAATGGAATAGAGTTCATCGAACCCATGTTCATATCCTTCTTCATACCCGGCGAAGGGCGATACTTCTTCATAAAAAGTTTTCGCCTTGCTCGTACCAAAACCAAGATGGCTATCACTCGTAGACAGCGCGTTAAAAACAGGGTTGCTCAGCAATTGTTCCACAAAACAAAGGTATTCAACGCCGATGGTAGTCGGCGTTCAAACAATAGCAATAAAAAACCCCGGTTTGACCCGGGGCTTATAGCAATATTAATCCCTTCGCCGGCATTACCCGGATCAGGTTCAATGGGTTTGTTCTCAGATCTCAAATGGATTAAGAATTGAGACCACCCCCTTTGGGTACTGCTATAACTTTATACATGAAATATCTGTGCCAATACTTAATGTTTCCTGTAGATTCTCCGATTGTGGATTATTTAAAACCGAAAAGAATTGGAAACAGGAATACTACTACAATGGTCCACACAAAGTAAACTGGCAGGTAAGCAGAAATTGCTTTACCTACTTTATCTAACGAACCCTTTTTAGCTATGGCCATTGAAAGATGTGCAGTTACAGTAAGAAGGTTGACCAGTATCAACACGTTCCCACCCAGTACAGCTGCCCGGTTTGGAGTAATTCCCCATTCTGAAATGCGAAACAGAATAGCTGATAAGGCAATACCATTTACTACAGCAGTTAGCAGGGAGAGCAGGAAGAGAATCCAAATTTCTACATAATGCTTCTCCTTACCCGATGTTCCGGCTACAGAGAAGAAGATAATCGCCATTACTCCAACAAGCAACGCATTAAATATTAGCAGGAAGTCTCTGTCATTGTATGGATCTTTACCTGAGTACAGTATCGCAACCAGGTAGGCAACAAGCATGATGAGAACAAGAGGACTAAATATCTTTGCAATAACGGGCGACACTCTCCCAACCAGTTGGGGATTTGATTCAATAAGATAAGTACCTACCAGTGGAACAGCAGGCAAACCGAATACAACTATGTTTTCGAAATAAAATTTCTCAATGTTAAAGCCGATAAGTGAAAACAACCCAATGGTAACACCAGTCAATATTCCACCGGCAATCAGGATCAGTGTTGAAATCACCACAAGATCACCATTGTATTTTAAGAAAGCCAAACGGTGCTGATCGTTGTTGCGGTAATCTCCCACGAAAGAATAGCCCAGTAGTGACCATAAGAAAAGAAAGAGGTGAGCACAGGCCAGAACAATAGAATCACTTTTTCCGGTAGGAAGCACGTTTACATATACGGCTGCAATAAGCATCAGGATAATTACCGCTCCTATTCGCGCTGCAGGCATCCTGTTTTTCCAGGCAAAGTAGGCCGTCAACGGCACCAACGCAATAAACCCCGCGTTACGCTGGTAAAATACATCTTCAGCTATGCCCAGAATCTGCGGCAGCTTGGCAACCATCCCCGCGATGAACGAAGCCATTACAACGAACAATAATTCTTTCCTTCCGGAGTTCACTTCGGCTGCATTCGTGAACGATAGCCTTTCGTTCCAGAAGCGTACGAGCAAGTTGTCTTCCATTTGCGGGTACAGGTCATTAAACGTCCTGGTGAACGCCGGTTTGTCTGTTCTGTACAATCGTTCCAGTTGTGCCGGATTGTCGATGTTCGACAAGATTTGTTCTTTCATATTCGTGATGTGAGGTTTTATGTGTTTTGCGTGAGCCATTGTCTTTTTAAAAGCACTTTGAATTTCAAAGTTAGATAAGTTTTTGATATGTCCAAATACCTGCCAAAGTATTTTTGAAAGCCATCCGTTCTCGCTCTCCGTTCTCCGTTCTCTCTCTCCTTTTTCTGTCCTTAACACTATATGATCATTTTTGCTAGATTGTATTACTATTACATCCCACAACTAATTATCGCTGTTTATGATGATACGTATTCTTTTGACAAAATGTATTCTCCTTAACCTCCTTTTGGCCTGCCTCTTTTTTCAACTGCAGGCTCAGCGTTCCAACAATGTTTTTGACAAAAGTTCGGATGTAGGAAATCCAAAACATAAAGGATCATCGGAGTTCGATGAGGCAACACAGACCTATACGCTGCGTGGCTCCGGTTATAATATCTGGTTCAATCGGGATGAATTTCACTACCTGCATAAGAAACTGGGCGGCGATTTCATTTTAACAGCTGATTTTAAATTCAGCAATGAGGGAGGAGATGCCCATAAGAAGATAGGATGGATGTTGCGCGAATCGCTCGATGAATCTTCCGCACATATCAGTGCCGTCGTGCATGGTGACGGACTTACTGCTTTGCAGTGGCGTTTATTACGCGGAGCCTATATGCGTGATCCTGAAGATGAAATTTTCTTTTCGAAGAAAACGCCATTCCGGATTATTCAACTCGAGCGCTCTGGAAGAATGCTGATCATGCGCGTAGCGAATCCCGGAGAACCTCTGCAGGAGGTGGGCAGATGCAAGATGCAGAGCATGCGCGATTCGGTGTTTGTTGGCTTGTTTATCAATTCGCATGATTCAAACAGAATTGAAGAAGCGAAAGTCTGGAACGTCCGGATTGATAAGCCTGTTCAGAATAAATACGAACCTAATCCTATTGTTGCCCGAAATCTGAAGTCATACAGGGGAGAAATGGCAAGCCGGCTCGAAATCCTGGACGTGACAACCGGGCACAGGTCCATAATACATGAATCTGCTTCCCGGTTCGAAGCACCTAACTGGATGCCTGATGGAAGAAAATTATTATTTAATGAAGGAGGAGCTTTGTTCACGATTCCTGTTGAAGGGGGACCAGCGGAGAAACTCAATACCGGTGATGCAAACCGGAATAATAACGATCACGGAATTTCATTCGATAAGAAAAAACTTGCTATCAGCCATCATCGGGCTGGCATGAGAGGAGGTGGTTCTACAGTGTATGTGATGCCGCTTTCCGGTGGAACACCAATGCTGATAACAGATAGTACACCTTCTTATTTCCATGGTTGGGCACCTAATAATAAGGAAGTTTTGATCGTAGCACAGCGAGGCACCGGGGAGACATATAATTTGTTTAAAGTAGACGTAAATACGAAACGTGAAACTGCACTCACCAACAATACAACGGGCCATGTGGATGGACCAGAATATTCACCCGATGGTAAGTTTATTTACTTTAATGCTAATTCAACAGGAACCATGCAGATATGGCGTATGAAACCTGATGGTACCGGAAAAGAGCAATTAACATTCGACGAGTATCACAACTGGTTTCCTCATATATCACCAGACGGCAAATGGATTGCATTTATTTCTTTTCCACCCGATATAGAACCTGCCTCGCACCCTTCGTTCAAGCGTGTAATGCTTCGGCTAATGCCCGCTTCAGGAGGTGCTCCGAGAGTAATAGCACATCTATATGGTGGACAGGGAACAATAAATGTAAACTCATGGTCGCCCGACAGCAAACGTTTGGCATTTGTGAGCAATTCGGAGCCTCTGAGAAAGTGAAATAAAAATACAGTTTTCCTTAGGCTATGTAAAAAACCTAAAAGGCCGGACTTAAAATCTAATAAGACGATTTAGAAAAAACCGCTAATTTGAGCCTCGTTCCCTCATCGCTGAAAGACCCCATTCGTTCCCCCCCTTTTTTCTCGACAACAGAGCTATTATGTGCAAACAGACGATTTTATTTCTGTGCGCAGCTGTCCTTCTTAGCAGTTGCCAGAAGGCACTCGACTATTACAACGTGAAAGAAGTTGAACCTCCTCCCTCTTGCCGCGTAGAAACGATTAAAGGCTTTTCTGCGGATGGCACCCTTTTTCACGAAATGGAATTTCTGTATTCGGACAATGGCCAGCTCGATGGGGTATCCGATTGGTATGTTGAGGCAGATCCCGAAGGGTTGTTCACCGATTTCTGGGAATATAATTACGATGAGCAGGGACGAATCATATACACAGGCCCTTACTCCACCCCAAGTCCTTTCGCAGAAATTTATTTTTACGAAGGAAATTCAAGATTACCTGCCGGTGACACCTTGCTGCGATTAGGGTTTATTGTCGCAGAAAAATTTGCATACGATAGCCGGGGGAGAATTGTTGAAATAGAACAAAAGTTTATCACCTGGGATGAAGAGGATAACATGGTTGTAGAAGAGCCAACCTACCTGCGATATTATTATGACCTGCGGGGTAACCGTCAGGAATCACCAACCAACGAGGGCTACGCAGGTCTGATCACCTATAGTGACAAACCAAGTTTATATTCGTTGAGCCCGGTATTCCAGATCCAATATAAAAATTGGAGTAAGAATAGTACGCTTTCAGTAGAATCATTTAATGAACAGGAACTCCCAACACAGTTGAAATTACAACAACGAAATTTCCAGCCGTTCATTTCTATGGGTGGAGGATACAAACTGACTTACACCTGTGAATAGCGGATCAACAAAATCTACTTCATCCATTTATTATTTGCGGGTGTAACGTCCATGAACACTCCGCCGTCAATCGAAATTGATTGAACAGGTTTGCGTGTATTTATTTTTATTGTGGCTGATTTTAAATGGTTCTTCCATACTGTTGGGGTTTGATGAATTTTTTCCTTGCTTCCATCGCTGTATGTTACCACCACATCAAAAGGTGCAGGCATTCCTCCTACATTTTCGATGACAAGCGTTGTGGTACCGGAAGACGCTGATGCCGATTTTATTTTGATATCTATATAAC
>JAFAGE010000335.1 GCA_023423015.1 Bacteroidota bacterium | reverse complement strand
ACGTGGTGTCGATCACTGTGCTGAAGGATGCATCGGCCACGTCGATATATGGTGCACGCGGTGCAAACGGCGTAATTGTTATCACCACTCGCCGCGGCAAATACAACCAGCCGATGAAGGTAAATGCAAGCGCAAACCTCATCGTTACAGCAAAACCCAACCTGTTTCATGTGTCGCAGATGAGCACGGCCGACTACCTGGAAGTAGAACAATATCTTTACCGCAATGGCTATTTCAACGATTTAATCAACTACGACGATTATTATCATCATCCATTTAGTGAAGGGTTGCAAACTTTTATTGATACCGACCGTGGGCGAATTACTTCGGCGGACTCGCTTGCCCGTATAGAGCGCCTGAAAGGATATGACCTGCGCGATCAATTGAAAAAGTATGTTTATCGCGAAGGATTGACACAGCAATACAGCGTGAATGCAAATGGCGGCTCGCATAATCATATTTACTCTTTCGGTGTTAATTACGATGAAGTTTCCAACGTGGACCGCAGTACTTCGCGTAAGCTAAACGTGAACATTGCCGAACAGTTCAACATCACCCAAAAATTCCAGGTGCGCGCTAACCTGTATTACACGAACCAGCGCTCATTAACTGGCATTCGTACCAATTACACAATCAAATCGCGCTATTTTCCATACCTGCGCATAGCAGATGATGATGGAACACCATTGTCGATACCACAGAATTATCGCGAATCGTTTCTCGATAGCCTGCATCCCGGAAAACTGCTTTCGTGGAGGTATAAACCCCTGGAAGACTACAAGCATGACAGGTACTATAATAACACGGAGGCGATAATGGCGAATGTGGCCGGAAAGTACCAGGTAACGCCCTGGCTCAGTGCCGATGTATTGTATCAGTTCAACAGGCATCTTTCCAGGGGTGGCAGGTTTGCTGATGAAGAAAGTTATTATGCGCGTTACCAGACGAATTTCTTCACCCAGGTAGATGCTGCAGGCGACGTATCCTACATCCTTCCGCCAGGTGGAATCCGGAACGAGCAATTGGATGCCACAACTTCATATAATGTACGTGGCCAGCTAAGCTGGCAACATTCGTGGAAAAATCATGTAGTCAATGGTTTTGCTGGTGCAGAAGCCCGGGAAGTGAAAGTGGACGGCTCCGGCTTCAGCCAGTATGGATACCAGGACGATCCTCTCCGCGTCGCCCGGGTCGACACTTACACTCCATATCCTACCATCATCGACGGTAGTTACTGGAATATCGGTAGTACAGACTTTGTTACAAGATCCGTGAACCGTTTCGTATCGCTCTATGGAAATATTCTGTACGAATACCGAGGCCGCTATTCATTGACCGCGAGTGCAAGGCGGGATGGTTCAAACATTTTTGGGGCTTCAACAAACAATAAGTGGAAGCCCCTGTGGTCGGCATCGGCAGGTTGGGACGTTTCAGAAGAGCCGTTCTTTAAAAGCCGATGGATCGACCGTTTGAAATTAAAGACTTCTATTGGGTTGAGTGGAATTGTAGATTTAACCCGGACGGCATTACCCGTTGCTTCTAATTCTACATCGTCCCTGACAAGACTGCGATATACCCGGATTGTTGCACCATACGATCCGCGCCTCCGTTGGGAGCAGACGCAGCAGCTGATGGGCGGAATCGAGTTTTCGATGTTTAAAAATGTTATAAGTGGTTCTGTGGAATACTACCACAAAAAATCTACCGACTTGTATGGTCAAACACCATATGATTACACTGCATTTGGCCGCACAACAATGATGGTTCGCAATGTGGCCAGCATAAAAGGTCAGGGAATAGATTTTATCCTGGATTCAAGGAATATCCAGGGAAAATTTTCATGGAATACACGATTGTTAATGAATTACAACACAGCTAAAACTACCGCCTACTACACCGAGAGTGCAAAGGAGCTGTATTCGTTAATCGGGGGCAGCGCTTACATCACCCCGGTAGTTGGTATGCCCTTGTATGCAGCCACCGCAACAAAATGGGGCGGATTAGACGCCAATGGTAATCCGCAGGGCATTCTGAATGGAAGGCCTTCGACAGACTACGAAGCGATTTACAATGATTTGTACAATAACGTTACGGAGTCGGACCAGCTGGTGTATGTAGGAAAAACCATGCCTTCCGTGTCTGGTTCGTTATCGAACACGTTGAGCTGGAAAAACCTCTCGTTAACCTTTAATGTCAGCTACAGCCTGGGTTACTATTTCAGAAAGCCAACTGTTTCATACTGGTACCTTTTCGACTATGGAATAGCTTCAGCAGAATATGCCAGCCGCTGGAAAAATCCAGGCGATGAAAACAGAACAGATGTGCCGTCGATGGTGTACCTCGATTATCCTCAATTTTCGGAAAGAGAGGAGGTGTATAGCCGGGCAGTGATTCATTTTCACAAAGCCGGCCATGCAAGGCTGAATTTTATTTCGGTCGATTACAAACTTGGCAAAATCTCCTTCTGGGGCAATGCGTCACACCTGGGTGTTCTGTGGCGCGCGAACAAGCTGAAGCTGGATCCTGAATATGTTGGTGTGATTCCACCATCCCGCACATTCGCGTTTGGTGTGCGTACATTATTCTAACCTCAAACCACGTTTTTATGCGATACTGTTGTTTTCTTTTGCTTTTATGCTTCACATCGTGTGTGAAGTACCTGGATAAAAAGTCCGATGCCACTCTTGCGATCCCTAAAAGCCTGGACGACCTGCATGGATTGTTCAACGACAACCTTTATATCACCACCGGCATCACTCCAGGTGATGGAACTGTTGCTGCGGACGAGTATTTTATCACCGATGACAGGTTTAATAGTCTCAACGATAATTTTAAAGATGCCTACTTCTGGCGTCCTCAAAAATATCCCAGCGGCGATTGGGCAGACGCATACAAAGCGGTGTTTAATTCCAACTTTTGCCTGGAAAATTTACCATCTATCCCACGGAACAATGCCAATGCGGCTAAATACGACCAGGTGCAGGGCACGGCATATTTCTTCAGGGCGTTTACCTTTTTAAATCTTGTGTGGCAGTATGGCAAAGCATACGATCCAAATACCGCACAGACTGATTTGGGTATTGTATTGAAAGAATCTACCAACATCAATGAAAAGTCGGTGCGTGCTTCGGTGCGGGAATGCTATGACAAAGTGATTTCTGATGCCCATAATGCACTTCGTTTACTGCCGCAGTCTGTTGTGCACGTGGTGCAACCTACCCGGGCTGCTGCTGCAGCGGTGCTGGCGCGTGCATTTCTTTCCATGAAGGTTTACGACAGCGCCGGTTATTATGCGAATTTATGCCTGCAGGAAGAGAGTGAGTTGCTTGATTTCAACACCATCAATGTAGATCGCAATCCTATGAGGTATGGTCGTTATGATAACCCGGAAATTATATTTTACAGCGAGGGGTTTTCAGGCCTGGCGGCAAGTAGCTCTGCGTACGTGGATTCCAACCTGTATGCATTGTTTGTTCCCGGTGATTTGCGCCTTCGCGCATGGTTTGCTCAAAGAGGAAACTGGTACTATTACAAAGGTAGTTACACCGAACGAGCCAACCATTTTTCGGGTTTGGCTACCGACGAAATGTACCTGGTACGTGCCGAGTCGCACGCGCGCGCCGGAAGAATTAATGAAGCAATGGATGATCTGAACCATTTGTTACGTCATCGCTGGGATGGTTCTTTTGTTCCACTTACAGCGTCAACCGCCGGCGAAGCCTTGCAACTGATTCTTACCGAACGCAGGAAGGAATTATTGTTCCGTTTGTTGCGCTTTATGGACATCAAGCGCCTGAATACTGAGGGAGCAGGGATAAGTGTGCGAAGATTGGTGAATGGACAACTGTACGAGCTGCCTCCGAATGACCCGAGATTTGCGCTCCCGATCCCGAGACAGATTATAGAAGTTACGGGAATGCCGCAGAACTGAAAAAAAGAGCCGCAAACGCGGCTCTTTTTTTAGTCACCTCTATTGGTAAAGGCTTCTACATTTCCTCCTTTAATACGAAAGACATTGGTCGAAGTTTGCTCAGCTTCTAGAGCAACAGATGAATTCAGTGTATTATTTGGATTTACATGCATTTCATCTACTTCAATTTGGCATGCTTTTAATGCACCTGAAGGGCAGTTTTCCGGTTCAGAGATGAACGACCATAGTGCAGGGTTCGTTACATTAATCAATGAATAAGGATTTTGAGTCGGCGGATTGTATTTAAACAATTTGGTGTCACTCGGTCTGTTTTTCGAAGCGGTAGTAAATGCAGCGAATCCAATAGCAAGCACAAATGCCAGGATTCCAAAAAAGTAATTTTTCATGATTTTTTGTTTTTGATGATTAAGTAATAAGAAGTAAGTCAAATCGATACTGAGACGCGGCGAAGCGGTCTCAGTGCCGACCTGGCGTCGGCACTTTCTCACGTCTGCCGTTTGCCGTTTCACGTTTGCCGTGAGA
>JAFAGE010000274.1 GCA_023423015.1 Bacteroidota bacterium | reverse complement strand
CCGCCCTGTGCCCCTGCCTATTCTGCATATTCAACCGCCACCCGATAACTACTACCGGGCTTCACCGAAACAAAAACATATTCATACCCTTTTATCATTTCGTTGTGCAATGCCACCTGCTTACCGTTTACGCTGACTCCTTTAATCCGTTTGCCCTGGAAATGGTATGGTACAATACAGGAGAGCTTCTCGTTTGTTTGCACCGGTGTGCTGAAATTAAAACTTAAAACATTTTTGTTCCATGATGTTCCCCCGATTTTCGCCGCTTCGCGGGAACGTAAGAATTCCAGCAATTTCAGTTCTGTCCACACCGGTACATTCCGGCTATTCGCGTAGTCGAGCATCTGCATTAACGGAACTTCAGAAAAAAAGTACTCGTTATTGTGTGCGCGAACACTGATGTACGAATATACTCCCTGGCTTAAGCTTCGATCCATCAACCCTTTATAACAATTGAAATAACCTTCCTGGTCTTTCTGTTCCATGTATTGCTGGTCGTACACATTATTCAGCTGTTGGTAAACGTTGATGAGGTTTCCCTCTGCATCTGAAAATTTCATGGCCAGGCCACTGCCGGTGTAATTTCCCTGGTTCCAACCCGATGTTCCCAGGAAGTGTCCCTGCGGCGAGCCATTATCGTAGTGCGCATAATTGCAATCAAGCCCTACTCCATTCAATTCTTCCAGTTTTGCCTGTGCAGCAAAATCGTAGCGTCCATCGGGATGCTTTCCACACCAAACAAACCAGTGATTGGTTACCGTTTTCATTCCCTCAATACCATATGACTTATTTAGTCGCTGGTTTAATTCCTTGTAGATGCTATCCATTGTACTATATCGGGGAGCGGTTGCCTCTTTCGTGTGATCCGGATGTCCTGAGATTTCGAAACCGCGCTGCTGCCATTTATCGGTAAATGCTTTTGATACCAGGTGCGTCTCCTTGATATATAGTGTCATCTTTGCCCCTTTAGCGTAAACATCTTCAAACTGCTTCACAAATTCATCTTCCCGGGAATCTTCACCATCGTTATTTAATGTAACAATGCACTTTAAAGTATCGGGGAAATACCAGAGCCGGGGAAGCGGAGACGAAGCATTGCTCATCCATTCAATACCATGAGTCAGCAGACGCATCTGCTCGTCGGCGTGATTGAGTACATTATCTGATCCGTCGACCCACTGATCGGTAAAAAGATCCATAGCGCGGATGCCGGTAATACCATCCATTTCTTTATCCGCTGAATTCGGATTACCCTGCCGGGTGTAGACGACATTTTGTGGAAGATTGTATAAGAATGCAATAGTGCGTCCCTTACCGAACTGGTTAATCGTCACCGCCGGACTTCCCTGCATATGCTTCCTTTCGGGATAAAACCATGCAAGAGTCTCAGCGCTTTTTGCAGTACACAAACTTCCCGGAGCATGAATACGAAATTTCTGCCCTGTAAGTCCACGACCAATAGACGTGACAGAATCGATGGACATGATGGAAAAATCGGACTTCCCCGATTCTACACGTATTCCCAACACCTCCTCTAATTCAGGATGGGGAGTTACTGCAATCAGATTTCCTGCTTCCTTCACATAGCTTGCAACTGCCAATACCTGTTCAGGTGAAAGCCTGGTGCAGCTTAATACAACGATGCGATATTTTTTCAATAATTCTGCGGACAAATTAACTGAGCCGAGTTCACGCGCATCGAAATCACTGAAACCTTCAGTTTTCAATATTTCGGAGGTATACGCGCCAAATTCATCTGTTGAATATAACAGGAGAATCGGCGATTGCAATCGCTGCCCAGTGGCAGCATAGAAGGTGGTAAAGAAAATACAAACAAACAGTAAAATAGGTTTAGCTCTCATAATCACTGTAACAATTATTTTGATTCATCGGCAATCTTCTGGTAGACGTGTCTCGCGCGTAAATAGCGCCGTTTTATCGTTTTGAGGTCCCTGTCAAAATAATGATTCCATTCTCCACCAGGTTTAATCTTATCAAGCAGATTATCCATCCACGACACAAAGAACAATGCATCAGTCTTGCTTGCTCGTACAGGCTTACCGGCAACCTTGAAGTAAACGGGTGCCGTGTGCAACTGATGACCGTTTTCATCCATTCGGCGCGCGCAAACCCATCCACTTTCCCGAACATCAATTCTGCTTTTTAAAACAGCCGATTCGCCGGGCTTCAACACAGCCCTGATACTATCAATCACTTTCCCGTTATGAACAATTTCAACAACGCCGGAAAGATGGGATGCGCTGTTCCATTTTACCTCGAGCTCAAATTTCCGGCCATCCGGTACAGAAATTTCGCTACCCGGCATCTTATTTCCATCAACTTTAAAATCAAGGAACTCACGGTTACCATTACGTGAAACAACCGTTTTTCCATAGCGGATGCCTTCTACCCACTTCCGGTAGGTGAGCTCTCCATCAACGTGCACATACGTTAACAGCGAACCGAGAGGCTCGTGGCTGTTGCATGGGTAGTCGGTACCTGCAGCAAAACCTATCTTAAAGCCACAATTCAGGAGTTTGTAATAAGCGTTGATCGCGGCGTCGGCCCGGTGTTCTCCCAGGCTGGCCCGTGAACCGCTTAACACATCTTCCGACACAAAGTCAATGTTTCCCAACGCAGCTTCCACCGGGTAGTCGATGGGAATGCAGCAGTTCAGCTGGTTTTGAACGGTGTCTGCCAGGTACTGAAAATGCGCAAAGCCACGAATTGCATCTTGTTTTTTCGCCCAATCCAAAATGCGCCAGGGTGATTCCTCCCAGATTTGTTTGGCCTTCTTCAAGCCGAGCAGCACAAGGTGCCCGCCCAATGCCTGGTGCCCGAATTGATTGTAGGTGGCATCCCAATGCCACTCGGTATCCCACTGAATAATGCGGTTTGATGTAGAAACCGGCGAAGGTTTCCCATTCACTTTTTGAAGGTCTTCCACACTCGGTTTCACTTCACCATTCCCCATATCGGCGAGCAATGAAACGACTGACAAATTGTTGTTCTCCATCATTGCCAGCAGTGTTTTTTCGGGAACAATGGAGTCGGTACCGCAATTCCGGTGAACGTGTATGTCTCCGGCGTACCACTTCTCCGGCACTGCCGATTGATTGATTTCTTTGTTCTTCGTGGTATCTGACAACGAAGCATGGATGGTGAATATGCAATCTGGTGGCAACAGCACAGTAACAGAATCGCCGTTTATTGTGATCTCCTTTATCGTTTGCAGATCAGATATCGAATCGGTATACACCGCCTGCACATTTTGCACGTTTCCGATATTTTCCACGGATAATTGAAGAGAGATCCTGCCGGGATCCGAATTGACGCCTGCTATCACCAACTCCTTTTTTAAAGAGTCGATGGCCGCAAACACCAGTAGACTGTCTCCGGATTGCTGAAGTCCCAGTTGCCTCATACCAGGTTTTAAGAAACGGCTCACCTGCTGTATGGCATAAAAATGCTTACGGGGATGATATGTTTTGTTATCAGGGTTGTATTCAAGCACTCCCCAGTAGCTGAACAATGACGGAGCATGATGTGAATAATAACTGTCGTATGCCTCCCATAACAAACAGGCACCTGCGCCACCTTTAAGTAACGAAATCAGGTGAGATACACTTTTTTTGGCATAAGGATAATTGTATTCACCGAGTATACCATCGTCGCAACCATTGCACCATGCATTCCATTCAGTGATCCAGTAAGATTTATCGGGATAGTGCGACGATTTAATGAATGGCGGCACTTCGCGGATGTGGCCGGAATAAGAGTGAAATCCCAGCGGACCACTGTGTTGCATAATGAGACTATCGCGCATCATAGCGGGAATAAACTCTTTGAGCGCCGGACCCGGGCTGGCATTATCGGGAGCAATAACCTTTATTCCGTCCATCAGTTGCAACTCCTGCATTCGGCGGATGATTTTATTCAGAATTTCTGCATGTTGTTCACCTGTCAGATGGGGGCCTTCGCTGAAATTGTGATGATCAGATTCATTAGTTGGCGAAATGTATCCGAATTTCAGGCCTTTTGTTTTCAATGCATAATGATAAAACGAAACAACCATCTCCACATATTCGTCCTCAAACTTCGGTTCAATAATTTTCTCACCCATCCACCGTGGGGCAAAGCCCATAAAATTGATGATGATGTTTTCTGTGATTCCACGCTTGTTGAGATAACCGAGAGTGTTCCATACCTTCTGAAATTTTGATGTTTCATAAAGTTTGTTGTAGTAGTTCCAGTTGAATGTAAAAGGATCGGAATTATCGTTCTCCGTTTCCCAATCATCTACCGTTTCGGCAATTACCCGCCAGATGGCAGAATGCATATAATCGATCAGCAGGTCTAATGCGGGTTGAAGCTTCGCTTCATCCCAGCTGCGTGTATTTGCATTTACGCCTACACCATCGAAGCGCTGCAACAACTTTGATCCGTCAGCATGCACATGTGTATATTTGGTTGGAGCGTCTTGAGCCCGGATGAGTGTGGAAACACACAGCTGGAATACCAGCAGGCAGGCAATTACTTTAGGTGCCATAATTGTAACCGGTTCTCTCATCATCCAACATAAGCGATTTTCTCGAATAAACCGTCATTCACTCCATACCCAAGTTTTTGTTCACTTTGACGCATGAGCCAGACAGGTAAATTGATGTTTTTGTTTTACATTAAGCGCAACTCTTCTAATACTGATTCGATGGCAGTACGTACTTGCAGCCGATTGGCAATGGGCATATTTTTCGTAATCCTGTTCAGCTCTTTCCTTTACCAGGAAAAGATCACCTGGATTGCCATTGGTGATTCTATTACCTACCTGAATCAACACGCCGACGAAACCGGCGGCAGGGTGAGTAAAGGTTATATGACAAGGGTTGTCGATAAGCTCCCGGAAATTAGTTACGTAAACCAGGGGCATAATGGGTGGACCGCACGCGGAATTGCAGACAAAATTGACAGCCTGGGATTGGAATCTGCTGATATTTATACAATACTCCTTGGTACAAATGATTGGTGGCAGGGATTGCCGATCGGAACACTACAGGATTATCGTTCAGCCAGCGGCAGTTCCACAATTTATGGTTCTTTCCGCATCATCATTGATAAACTCAGGAAGTTGAATCCGTCTGCGAAGATTGTACTTATGACGCCGATGAAAAGAACCGACTTTGTGTACATGGGTAACTTCCACAACAAGGCTTATGGTTCATACCAGCTAAAAAATGGACAATGGCTGCAAGATGTTGCGAAAGCAATTATAGATATCGGCAAGCATGAAAAACTCCCTGTTGTCGATCTGTTTAATAATAAACAATTCAGTTACAAAAGGCTTGTCAAATTCAAGAGACTTAAAGACAGTACAACAAATTCGTACCGGAATTTCACGTATCCCGAGTACACAAAGATTCCCTTCAATCCCGACGATACTGAATATCCCTATCCCGAGGAATCAATTGACCTTACTTATGATGGGTTGCATCCCTCCGATGTTGGAAACGAAATCATCGCCAATGAACTGGTGAAATGCTACAGGAAAATCGGCTTACTTCGAAACAGATAAAACCTTGGGAATAGAAGTCTATCGACCAGTTACTGAATATCTGCGAAATATATTCTGAACATCCGGGAAAAACCTGAATGTATGTAACGAGCGATTCTGCTTTATTTAAACAGGAAATATGCTATCACCAAAGTGATCAGGATATTAAAACCCTGTGCAACGAGGAATGCATAAAGCGGTTTGCGATTATCCGATTTAAAAAGGTCGGCAAAATTTGTTTCAAGCCCGATGCTTGTAAATGCCAGCACAAACCAGAGCGTTTGTACATTCTTCAAACTGTCTTTTACGGCCGACGTTTGTGAAGCATCCAGAACAAAAGAAAAAAGCAGCGAGGCTCCTACAAATCCGAGCACAAACTTGGGGAAACGGTCCCAGATAACTCCGAGGCCGGGGTTCTCTTCCCGTTTCTTATTTTCCGGCCCGCTGAATGTCCAGTAAACGGAGATCGCAAAAGCTGCCAGGCCAAGCAGAACATTCTGGGAAAATTTTACAATTGTGCTGATCTTAAGCGCGTCTTCACCCACAAGAGTTCCCGATGCCACGACAGCGCCTGTAGTATCAATTGTACCTCCCAGCCATGCGCCGGTAACTTCCTGCGACAAGCCCAGCCAGATGGCGATGTATGGCATCGCGATCATCATCGGTATTGCTGTGATCAACACGAGCGATATGACATAAGACAATTTTTTGTTATCCCCTTTGATTGCTCCTGCAGTAGCGATGGCTGCCGACACACCACAAATCGAAACCGCACTTGATATCATCATCGTCATTTCCTTATCAACTTTCAACTTTCTGCAAAGCCAGTACGCAAAATACCATACTGTTAAAACCACAACCAACGCCTGCAGCAATCCTTTAGACCCTGCTTTCAGAATGTCGCCGAATATCACACCGGTGCCCAGGATTACAAGTCCGATTTTTACGAAAAGCTCGGTAGAAAGCACGTCCCTGAACCAGGTAGGAAGTTTGAAAAAGTTTCCGATGATCAAGCCGAGTGCAAGGCTGAATATCACCGCTTCGAGATTTAATGCCTTTACCTGGCCGTTACCGGTAAGGATCATTGCCACAACCG
>JAFAGE010000191.1 GCA_023423015.1 Bacteroidota bacterium | reverse complement strand
ATACCTTATCCGGCTTCGAAACGCGCAGCGCTCCACTTATCTGTAACCTTCTAAATCAGCAACAATGAAAATTTTAATAAATAAAAGCAAAGTTTTAAACTACATCCTGTTGTTGTACGGGGCGATTCTTTTTACATCGTGCAAAAAGGACTTTGGAAACCTGAACTCCCCAACTGAGGAGCAGTTGCTAAAAAATCCAACAAAAGACCAGCTCGATAATATTGTGAGTGGAACGGAATCTGCTATGCGTATCAATATGGGATTATACCTCGACGACGTTGGTGTAATCGGCAGGGAAATGTATCGGTTCTCAACGGGTGATCCTCGTTATACTACAGATCTTCTTGGTGCAAGCGATGCATTTCTTAGCGACAATGGATTCTATCTTACCAATACCTGGTCCTCACGTTATCGAATTGTGCGAAATTGCAATTTGCTGATATCTTCTACACAGGGTGCATCATTCCTGACTGACGCGCAAAAGAAAGGATACACCGGTTTCGCAAAAACAATTATGGCTTACCAGTTGTTGTTGAATTTAAATCTTACCTACAACAACGGGATACGGGTAGACGTGACGAATGCAGACAGGCCGGGCAATTATGAAAACCTTCAGGAAGCATTAACTTCTATCTTCGAAATATTACAGGAAGGCAGCAACGACCTGGCGGCAGGAGAGGTAATATTTTCGTTGTCTTCCGGTTTTTCAGCCTTCAACGACGCCGATGGTTTAAACAGATTTAATCGTGCACTTGCAGCAAGAGTCGCCTTGTATCGTTCGCAATGGCAGGATGCGCTTGATGCATTATCGGCATCGTTCTTCAATATCAATGGAAACTTTTCAACCGGAGCGTATCATGTATTTGGTACTGGTTCGGGCGACCAGTTGAACCCTGCTTTCTTTCCCCGTAATTCTGCGGGTGACGTGCGATTAGCACATCCATCTTACGCAGCTGAGATTGAACCGAACGACAGCAGGATCAATAAAGCTTTAACAAGGAATGAATCGGCATCGTACCAGGGTCTCGCGAGCGACAGGGACGTTTGGGTGTACACCAGCAGCACCGCACCGATTCCGATTATCAGGAATGAAGAACTGGTGTTGATATTCGCTGAAGCAAACATTCAGTTAAACAACCTCGGCGATGCGGAAGATGCATTGAACATTATTCGCAATGCACATAATCTAGCTGACTATTCGGGTGCATCAACCCAGGAAGCGTTAATCGATGAAATGCTTAAGCAACGCAGGTATTCGCTGTTTTATGAAGGGCACCGTTGGATAGACATGAGACGTTACGATCGTTTGCACGAATTGCCGGTAGACAGACCTGAAGATAATGTGTGGACTGAATTTCCTGTGCCGGTAACAGAACAACAATGATAGAATATGCCCTATATTAATTTAGAAGGACAACTTCCCGGAATAACGGGTTTGCTGGAATTCAGGCGCGATACGGCTGAGCCGATTCGCGGACTTACCCAGGTGTTATTACGCGGACCATCCACCTTAACAGAAATGGAGCGCGAACTGATTGCGACGCGCGTATCTGCAGGAAACCATTGCACTTTCTGCGCTACCGCACACAAAGCGGCAGTTGCGGCATATTGCGGCGGCGATGATAGCATTGCACGGGAGGTGATTTCCGACATTGATCAGGCACCCGTTAGTGAAAAAATGAAAGCACTGCTTGAAATTGCCGACATGGTTCGCGTGAGCGGAACTGCTGTAACAAAAAATGCTGTTGAAAAAGCAAAGGAGAAAGGTGCTTCAGATCTCGAAATACACGACACCGTGCTGATCGCAGCATTATTCTGCATGTACAATAGATATGTCGACGGCCTGGCTACCTCACTACCACCACAAAGTTCCTATTATGATGCCCTTGGCGAGCGTTTAAAAACGCGCGGATACATGCGGTTAAAGGAAGGATATGATCACATCAAAAAACAAAACAATGAGGCATCCGCACATTGATCTTGGTAATGATGCTTACGGTATCAGAAGCCTGGTAATGTATCGTCCGGAAACCGGAGAGCACCTGTACGAACTCGTGCAGGTGTTGCTTCGCGGACCTTCGCCGCTTACGCCAGGTGAACGCGAGCGTATCGCAGCCCATGTGTCTGAATTGAATAATTGTGAATTCTGCATGAACAGCCATGCTGCTGCCGCTTCAGAATTGAAACACGATCATGAGCCATCTGCCAAACTTGATGCCTTACTCAACATTGCAGGTAAAGTGCAGAAGTCAGGAACAGAAGTAAAGGAAGAAGATGTTGAAGCAGCACGCCGTGTTGGCGCAACCGACCTGGATATTCATGATACCGTGCTGATAGCAGCAGTGTTCAGTATGTTCAACCGTTATGTAGATGGATTAAATACCACCCGCCCCGACAACATTGAAGAATACATACCCATGGGAAAACGAATGACGGAGTTGGGGTATGTGATGCCGAAGTAGCAGGAGGAAGTGAAAGGTGAGCGGTGAAAGGTGAGAGGAGTAAAAACCTTTCCGTTTTCCGTTCTCCGTTCTCACTTCTCCCTTCTCCATTTGCCGTTTAATCGCTATCTTATCCCTATGCACAAGACCGGCTCCGCATTAAACCTATCCGCAAGCGATTTATCCCAATTTATGGCATGCCAGCATGCCACCATGCTCGACCTCCAGGTTGCAAATGGCGAGATCAAAAAACCGATACCATATCCCAACGCTACACTGAATACGCTCATTCAGAAAGGGGAGGATTTTGAAAAAGCATATGTTGAGGAATTAAGAAGACAGGGATTGAATGTTGCCGTCATTGTGCGAGGTAATAACAAACTTGCCCTGCAGCGAACACACGAAGCAATGAAAGCGGGAGCCGATGTCATCTACCAGGCGAGGCTGGAGCAGGATATCTGGCAGGGATGGTCCGACTTTCTTTTCCGATGCGACAAACCTTCTGATCTCGGAAGCTGGTCGTACGAAGTGGAAGACACAAAATTTGCCAAACATACACGTGCAGGCGCCATCCTCCAGATCACCTTGTATTCGCAGATGCTTACGACTGTGCAGGGGGTGCAACCGGAATTCATGTATATCCGCACTCCCGAGGGGAGACAAACCTACCGTGTAGACGATTATAAATCGTATACAAAGCTTGTTCAGAAAAATCTGCTCGCATCAATTAACCAGGGTCCCGGTTTTACATATCCCGAGCCGGTGGAACACTGCGAAATCTGCAAATGGTGGCCGGTATGTAATACGCAACGCCGGAACGACGACCACCTCACTTTCATAGCAGGAATGGGTACATCGCAGATCAGGGAGGTAAAGAAGTGGGGAATCGCTACCCTGCAAAATATGGCAACAGTTCCTTTTCCTGTACCATACAGGCCAACGCGTGGAAACATCGAGAAGTATAACAAACTTCGTGAACAGGCACGACTACAGTTGGAAAGTCGCCTGCAGAAGAAGTATCTCTACGAAATGTTGTCGCCCGACGATGAAGTGGGATTGAGCCGGTTACCGGAGCCGGATGAAGGCGATGTGTTCTTTGATTTTGAAGGTGATCCTTTTGTTGGGTCTACCGGACGCGAATACCTGTTTGGCTGGATACACAAAAATGAATACCACGCCCTGTGGGCCACAACTGATGACGAAGAGCTTGATGCATTCAAAAAGTTTATGCATAAAATGATGCAGATACGCGAATCGAATCCGGGTATGCACATTTACCATTTTTCGCAGTATGAACCAGCAGCATTGAAACGGCTGATGGGTAAGTATGGCACGCTGGAAGATGAAGTGGATACATTACTCCGTAATGGAGTATTTGTGGATCTGCATATGGTGACGAAGCATGCGTTGAGAGCAGGTATCGAATCATATTCGCTGAAGGAACTGGAAAAACTGCACAACTTTCATCGTATGCGCGAACTAAAAATGGTTGCGCAATACAAGGCATTGCTGGAAACGATGCTTGAAAATGGAAACATTGATGCAGTGGATGAAGAAACGCGGTCGATTGTGCAGGATTACAACCAGGATGACTGTGC
>JAFAGE010000167.1 GCA_023423015.1 Bacteroidota bacterium | reverse complement strand
CAGCAATACTGCGCTACTCAGTTTCATTGATTGTAGTTTTGTATTTTCTTTCAACAAACTTCTTATACCGCGTACCAAATTCTTTCAAGCCTATTCCAAGAAGAAACATATTCTTAAACACCGTCGGGAGCTCATTTTCAAAGAAGATTTCCTTTCGGAATGTTTTTATTCTCTTATCCGCGTCAGGTTCAACAAAATAACCTACACCTCTCCGGTTCGAAATAATCTCCTTCTGCTGTAAAAAGTCGTATGCTCTCTGCACCGTATTCGGATTTACTTCTATGCTTACAGCCAGTTCCCTGATACTGACAATCTTTTCCCCGGCTACCCATTTCTTCAATAGTATGTGTTCACATACATAATCGGCAATCTGGAGATAGATGGCTTGTTGGTCTTTAAAGTCCATATTAAAATTCTTTTTCCTTTAGTCTGATAAAAGCTGCAACACACAATATTGCAACAAGAACATAGCGAACAGTTACCCGGTATATTTCTATGTATGGCGATGGTAAACTGACATTTCCTTCTTCCGATTTCGGCCGGATGGCCAGCGTCATTTCATTCATCATCGAGGCCGGACTAATCTCTACTGCAACATGCGAAAAGGGAAATGCATCGTTTACCTGCGGAAACATGGCATTCGCCATACCAAGGTTAACGCCATAGAACAAAACCACAACCGCACAAATAACCAGACCAGTCTTCACAAAACTCAGTTTGTTAAAATACAATGAACCAACAAACATCGCAGCGGTCAGGTTTCCAAAAACTATATACGCCATTTTCGCTACGTGCCCGCTGTAATCAAACATCTGTACAGACTCTACCTTATTCTGGTATCCCACTTCCAGAGGATTCAGACTTCTGTGATAGAAATCCACGAAAACCATGTCCATGAATCTATAATACACAAGAAAAAGAGCTACGTAAAGCACCCATGTAATCAGCACGCCGCATAACCATTTTTCCAAATGCGAACAAGGCAGCGTGAGGTAAGAAGAGCCACTTGCATTGGAAGAAAAATAGCCAAACACTGCGGCCGACAAATAACATCCACCAAATACAAAGCCCCAGATGAATGTAAGATTTTGCGTTCCCGACCATCCAATAATACTTCTCAGAAATCCATACATCATCAGCACCACCACAAGATTCAGTACTACTATTCCAAATATCTGCGTCGGCCGCTCCAGCACGGTTTTCCGGAATAGGAGTAAAAAACGTGTTAAGCTGAAAATATTATTCATACTCGTAAGCTTTCGAATTACTAAAAAGTTGTACTGTTCCAGGATTCTGCGTCACCGCGTTGAATAAATGTTCCAGGTTAACCTTGGTTCGTTCACCGAGTTGATTTCGCACTACGATGGAGATGCCACGGAAACTTTCTTCCGAATAAAATACCTCCATGTAATCGGGCACATCATTGACGGTCTTGAAACTCAGTTGCCTCGACACCTCGTCCTGCGACTCATTCAGCATCAGTTTGCCATCATCAACAATCATTACATGATCGATCAGATTATCCAGGTCGCGAATCTGATGCGTAGACACAATCAACAGTCTTTCTTCATTCATCGCCGATGCAATCAGTCGTCTGAATTTTACTTTAGACGGAATGTCGAGCCCGTTTGTAGGTTCATCCAGTACAAGCAACTTTGTGTTGCATGCAAGTGCAAAAGCGATCACAAACTTTTTCTGCTGGCCAAACGAAAACGTCGTGAGCTTTCCGGTTAATGGCACTTCCAGTAAGGTCAGGTATTCTGTTAATTGCTCCTTATTAAATCCGGGATAGAAAACACTGTACAGGTTAACATATTTCTCAGCACTTATAGGAGGAACGTAAACCTCTTCAGGAATCAGGTAAATTGTTCGCAGGTACGACGGCTGGCGTTTGCCCGGAGTAAACCCATTTACCGTAACCGAACCTGAGGAAGGAAATAACAACCCACAAATAATTTTGATCAGGGTCGACTTACCTGCTCCATTTTTGCCCAGCAAACCATAAACACTTCCCGAGTGGATTTGAGTGGTAATATTTGAGAACAGCGATCGCTTTTTGGAATAGTTGAAGCTGAGATTGTCTAGCTGTATCATTAGTGTACTAATTACGTAATACACTGCAATATACAGGGATATTTATAGAAATGAATTTTTTTCAAACAAATTTCAAGGTGATGCCGACAAGGGGGTGTCGGCCAGATGGAGGCGGCACATGATTATGGACCTTCGCCTGGCTCCGGAATTTCATATGGAGGAGGGTTTTCAAATGGATCCTCCTCCGGAATGACGTCGGGCAGTTCTTCCGGCACAATCGTTTTCTCCGGCTCTGCTTCCGGCCTTATCTCCGGGCTGGTACCCGGTGCAGGAATTTCCTGGGGTTTTGATGGTTTGCTGTGCTTACTCATCCAATAAAGCTAACAAGACAAATGGGCCGGCTATCTGACCACAATCATAATTGTACATGATCATCGGCAATATTCCTCAGCCGGGGTGGGTAGTAATTTTAGTTTATGATGCTAGAAATAGACGATTCACAAACCGTCGCTGACATCCAGGATAAATTTTCAAGATGCTTCCCGCATCTTAAAGTTGAATTCTGCCGCAATAAGCATCACTGGGAAGCCCTGTGCAGTAATAAAGACCTATTTAGCCCCCAACTTCCAATCGGCCTGATTCGTAAGATTCATGATCCGGGAATAATGGAAATTAAATCCTGGCAGAAAATTGGGGAAGTCGAAAGAAAATTTAAGGACCTTTTCGGCCTTAATGCCCAGATCTATTTCAGAAGTTCGGGGAGATGGATTCAAACGACTAACCTTGGTGCCATTGGGAAAGAACACTACTTTATTTGGGATACGCAGAGACTCAAATACCTCGGCCAGCAACTCCTGGTCGTCCAGGTCGTCCTCTATAATAACGATCTCTCCTGATTTGTCCATGTGGGAAGCCTTTTCAATTTTGGGCCACGCTCACTTCACTACTCACCTACATCGGTTTTGGAGAATTCATCACGAATGTTTTACCATTGTTGAACCTATAAAATTTGCGCCGAGAGAACTATTCCAGATATTGCGATTCGCAAACTGTACACAACGTCGGTTCGTACTGGTCTCTTTAGGATCATTGATCTTTAAATAGATATCATATTCCCCGGGAGATACGTTCCCCAGGTTGCTCATGTCGATCGAAAAGTCTAATGCGCGCCATGCTGCAGTATTGTCAGCCCTGCTGTCCTTGTCGGTATGCCACTCTCCTGCGTCGAGCCTGGTATCGGCCACATAAATTCCCGAACCATTTTTTGCTTTCAGTATGATGGATACTTTTTTCCGGTTCACGATATTACCGAAGCCTACATTCTGAAGCTTTCCCTGGAAAACCAACTTGCCATTCTGCCTGACCCATTTACTTAGTTTCATCTCCCGCAGCACCAGGCGGTATCCCAATCTGTCACGCATGTATTCCATCCCGCTTCTGCCATCATACAGCGGATCGAATATTGCTGTTCGGGTAAGCCCGTCGTGCGGAGGTGTGAATGGTTGCGTCACGTTTTTTTTATTGTAAATAAAATCACCCCACAGCTTGTACGTGTGTTTGTTCCAGCCCGTGTTCAAATGACTTGTACGTGCGTAAGCGGCTTCATAAACAACGTTGGGTATTCGTGGATAGATGTTGCCTTCTTCCCCGGGGCTTACCGTTTCCCCGCCATAGAAATTGTTTTGATTTCTTATCCACGTCAACGCGGCATTGCGGTTAAAGTCACGTTCACTGCCCGTACCAACCAGGGCATATCCTTCCGACAGTGAACCGTTGTCGTCATACGCGCCGCCGCGGGAACCTGCTGAATAACTGTCGTTGAACATTCCGAAGCGATGGGCCGGCGATCCTGCAGCCGGAGCAGGCATCAGATTGCTGAAGCTGTAATTGGTACCATACTCCACATTGTGCCATGCCATTACCCCACCGGCATGCGCTAAAATTGAACGCGAAGCAGGAACATAGTCGAGCAATGTTTTTAACAACCAGTGATAACCTTCTTTGGTTCTGGAATACGATGAAGAGTGCATTTCGCCCCAGGGACCAAATATTCCGGCTTTAACAACCATTATGCAATCTTCAAATTCACGGAACACATGTCCCAGCTGCCAAAGATGATACTGTACCCAATTCTTTTTCTCATGACCTGGTATATTACATAGATCAGATTTATCGGCAACACCGGTTTCATACCAATGGCGGCCTTTGGGAGCCCCTGGTTCGCAATCATGAATGACCTGGTTGAATTTCTCATTGTCAATATACGTATAGCCCCGTCCGTCATAATTGAATTTCACAATACAAACAGCATTGCTTTCTCTTACCAGTTGAAGCGCAGCCCGCACATAATCCAGTGCTGCAGGAGTTAAGGGACGTGTTGTTCCATACTTCGGCGGACGTGCTCCATAGTCGCTCCAGGGTCCAATGGGCCGTGCATCAAGGGGCGCATTAGAAGAAAAGTTTTTAAGATCGAATTCCATGTAAACAATGCGCACATCAACACGAACATCAGTTCCGCTGATAGTGGTTGAAAGATCAGGAAGAACCGGTGTACCGCTATCGACAGGAACAACAAATTCTGCCGCCCTGTAAAAACCTCTGTCGGGATTTGGAACATCAATGGTATTCTCCGTGTAATCGATGGCCTGCAACACCAAAGGAGCATTCCGGAAATGATGTGCAGCACCCAGTGTGCCTGCCAACACCAGTAAAACGACCGACATGAATCGAATCATACCATTGAATTTTTTAAATCACCTGCTTCATATATCAGACATATACTTCTGCTGATGCCGGGATTACAAATACCATTTGGGATGTGCATTGTTGTATGCCTGCAGTGCCTTCCAGTTCTCGCGGGACGTGGTAGCCCTGCTCACATTATCCAGGTACACTCCGTCAAAACCCATATCTACGATCCTGTCTATGGAGGATCTGCCTTCGGGGAACTGGGTATGATCATACCTGGGATTTTTATACCTGCTCCCGCCTCTTACGATGATGTCTCTCCATTCAGGATGCCACCAGAGTGGTGTTGACTCGTCAGCATATTGTCCTGCGTATGCAGGCCATAGGATCCAATTCGGAATTCCTTCCTTCTGAAATCTTATCCTGGCGGGAATAAATTTGCCATCCTGAACAGCTCCGTTAAGAAAAGATCCTGAGTTGGAATCCAGCATTGCGGGATCGGCAAACCATCGGTACAATTCTGTTGTGCCAATACTCAGATACGCAATAACCTGCCGCCTGCCGCCCTGGGGTTTCTGTTTTAGCT
>JAFAGE010000161.1 GCA_023423015.1 Bacteroidota bacterium | reverse complement strand
CCTATGTCCAAATACTTAATCCTTCTCGGTGTCATCATTATTATCGCCGGCGTTATTCTGCACTTCTTTTCCGATAAGTTGAACTGGATCGGAAGGTTGCCTGGCGATATCCGGATTGAAAGGGAAAATTTTCGCTTTTATTTTCCCATTACCACTATGATCCTCATTAGTATCTTGCTAACAGTTATCCTGAGGATCATCAGGCGTTTTCTGTAGCATGCAAAAGAAAAAACCGGAAATAGACAGCATCAATGTTCTGCTCGAAGAGTGCATAATGGCATTCCCCGTCTCATCGTTTGTGATCAGTTTATACAAACAATACATCAGCAAAGGAAGCCTTAGTAAAAAACAATTACAGGGGTTACATAGCAAGGCGTCAACAATAGAAGGCATCGCGCCGGGTAAGCTGGCTGCTGTGGAAGCCATCATTAAGAAAATGCCTTCGCGCTTCAAATCCGAAAAACCCGAAAATAAACCGTTGTACGAAAAAAACGAGGAGGCACAAACGCTGTTGGATAATATTCTTTCCAAAAACCCCGCTCATAAGCGTGCATTGTTTCTGCAAACCAAAGTGAACAACAACGAGCCGCTTTCACCCGCCGAAATGAAGGAACTGAAAACCTTCAGCGACCTGCTCAGCCGCCTCAGGTGAATTAATTTGCTGTTTCGTTCATATCATCTAAATTAATGTAAACGATTGCTCATGCGAACCTTCCGGATACTGCTTATCCTCACAGCAATGCACCTGGTTTCATCATTGTCGTTTGCGCAGGACCAGATGAATACTTTCATCACAAACCTGATGAGTAAGATGACGGTTGAAGAAAAGATCGGACAGCTGAACCTCGTTACGCCGGGAGGTGCTGTTACAGGTTCGGTTGTGAGCAGCGATGTTGATAATAAGATTCGCAAAGGCCAGGTGGGCGGCTTATTTGGTATAACCGGACCTGAAAGAATCCGACAAGCGCAGGATATTGCAGTGAAGAACAGCCGCCTCAGGATTCCGTTGATTTTCGGACTCGATGTAATCCACGGTCATCGTACCATTTTTCCAATTCCTTTAGGAATTGCATGCAGCTGGGATACCGCAATGATCCGCCGGTCTGCAATTCTCGCGGCAAAAGAAGCAACAGCAGATGGCCTTAACTGGGTGTTCTCGCCAATGGTAGACGTTAGTCGCGATCCACGTTGGGGCAGAATTTCAGAGGGCAGCGGTGAAGACGCATTCCTTGGATCACAGATTGCCGCCTCAATGGTGAAAGGTTACCAGGGTTCTGATCTTGCGCGCAATAACACCGTACTTGCCTGCGTAAAACACTTTGCACTATATGGCGCTTCCGAAGCAGGACGTGACTACAACACTACGGACATGAGCCGCATGCGCATGTTTGAATACTATCTTCCTCCGTTTAAAGCGGCGATTGATGCCGGTGTGGGAAGTATTATGTCGTCGTTCAATGAAATTGATGGCGTGCCTGCCACCGCTAATAAATTTTTACTTACCGATGTATTACGGAAACAATGGGGCTTTAAAGGTCTTGTTGTTTCAGATTACACCTCGGTGAGTGAAATGATTGCACATGGCATCGGTGACCTGCAACATGTGTCTGCCGAAGCATTGAAAGCAGGCCTCGATATGGATATGGTGAGTGAAGGATTTTTAAACACGCTTGGCAAGTCTCTTAAAGAAGGGAAGATTACGCAGGCACAAATCGACGCAGCCTGTCGCCGGGTTCTTGAAGCAAAATACAAACTGGGGCTTTTCCAGGATCCATATCGCTACTGCGATCAGCAGCGGTTCGAAAATGAAATTCTCACACCCGCACACCGCGACTCGGCCCGTAATTACGCCGCGCGTTCATTTGTATTGCTGAAGAACGAAGGACAGGTTCTGCCTTTAAAATCTTCCGGAACCATCGCGGTAGTTGGGCCACTTGCCGAAAGCAAAAACAACATGCTTGGTACGTGGAGTGTGTCGGGCGATCATTCAAAAAGCATCACTGTTATTGATGGAATACGCAATGCTGTAGGAAATTCAGCAACGGTGCACTATGCAAAAGGTGCCAACCTCACCGATGATACCGCTTTCGCAAAACGTGTCAACGCTTTCATTGTTCAGGCAGAAATAGATTCACGCACACCGGATGCCATGCTCCGCGAAGCATTGGAGGTTGCAAACAAATCGGATGTGATTGTTGCAGTGATGGGTGAAGGAGCCGATATGACCGGGGAAGCATCGAGCATGAGTAATATCTCTTTACAGGAATCGCAACAACGGCTGTTGAAGGAACTTGTGAAAACCGGTAAACCGGTGGTACTCGTATTGTTCAACGGACGTCCCATGACCCTCGAATGGGAAAATAAAAACGTAAATGCCATCCTCGATGTGTGGTTTCCCGGAACAGAAGCAGGTAACGCCATTGCCGATGTGTTGTTCGGCAAACAAACTCCATCAGGAAAATTAACTGCAAGTTTCCCGGTGAATGTGGGACAGATTCCTATTTACTACAATCTCAAGAATACCGGCCGTCCTTATAATGGCGACCTTGCAAGCGGTCCTAAATTCAAATCGAATTACCTCGATGTAAGCAATGATCCATTGTATCCCTTTGGTTTCGGTTTAAGCTACACCACCTTTGAATATGGCGAAGTGAAACTCAGCAAAAGCACAGCAAAAGGAAATGAAACCATCACAGCTACAGTGCAACTTACCAACACCGGCAAATTTGCAGGTGAGGAAGTGGTGCAATTATACATTTCTGACCCGGTAGCTTCTATCGCCCGCGCGGTGAAAGAACTGCGCGGTTTTCAGAAAGTGCTGCTGCAGCCAGGCGAAAAGAAACAGGTCAGCTTCCGGATAACACCCGAGCTGCTCAAGTTTTACAACAACAATTTGAAATACGATTGGGAAAGCGGTGAATTTTTTATCCGTATCGGCGGTAACTCGCGCGACCTTAAATCGGCAAAAATTACGTGGAATAAATAACGAAGGATGGGTAAATACCGCTGGACCATCGTTGCGCTGCTATTTTTTGCAACAACGATAAATTATCTCGACAGGCAGGTAATTGGCTTATTAAAAGATAGCCTTTCGCAGGAATTTAACTGGTCAGAAAAAGATTACAGCAACATTGTCATGGCATTTTCCGCAGCATACGCCATCGGCTTGCTGCTGTTTGGCAATATCATCGATAGGGTAGGAACGAAAACCGGGTACACGATTTCAGTAATCGTATGGAGTATCGCGGCGATGGCGCATGCAATGGCGAAATCTACTGTAGGTTTTGTGCTTGCACGAACCAGCCTGGGATTGGGTGAGGGTGGCAATTTCCCCGCCGCAGTAAAGGCCGTTGCCGAATGGTTTCCCAAACGGGAACGCGCTCTTGCTACCGGTATATTCAATAGCGGAACCAATGTGGCCGCTATGGCCGGCCCACCTTTGATTGCATGGATATATACAAGCTATGGCTGGAAGGAGGCTTTCCTGTGGACTGGAGCAAGCGGGTTTCTGTGGCTTATCCTGTGGTGGATATTTTACGACGTGCCGGCAAAACAAAAGCGCGTTAAGAAGGCTGAGTTCGACTACATTCATAGCGATGCTCCGGATACCACTGATTCCGGACAGCGCGTGGGCTGGGGAAAGATCCTCGGGGTGCGTCAAACCTGGTCGTTCGTCTTCGGAAAAATGCTTACCGACCCGGTCTGGTGGTTTTACCTTTTCTGGATCCCTTCATTTTTCAACAATACCTATGGACTGGATCTAAAGAGTTCGGCTGTTCATATATCAACGGTTTACGTGGTGTCCTCGTTCGGAAGCATCTTCGGCGGTTATCTATCCGGGTTGTTTATTAAAAAAGGATGGCCGGTGTATCGCGCCCGAAAAACGGCAATGTTCATTTTCGCGCTCTCTGTAGTTCCCGTGGTGTTGGTTCAATATATGACGAATGTGTGGGCTGCCGTTGCCCTGATAAGCCTGGGTGCAGCTGCCCACCAGGCGTGGAGCGCCAACATATACACCATTGCCTCCGATATGTTCCCAAAAAGGGCTGTAAGTTCAGTAATCGGAGTTGGGGGAATGGCCGGCTCGGTAGGTGGTATAGTTTTCCCGTTTTTTGTGGGGTGGCTTCTTGATTATTACGGAGCTTTGGGGAGTAAAACAACCGGGTACAATATCCTTTTCATCATTTGCGGAAGCGCCTATCTCATTGCCTGGCTATTAATGCATTTTCTGACTCCGCGAATGAAACAGGTACAGGTATGATGGCGCGGGAATTGATTGATTAAGTGATAAGGCATAGGGCATAGGGCAGACTTGTCCGCCGGAGCTTTAGCGAAGGCGGAAGGCAGAGGGGTTAAATGAATAGTGATACTCGAGAATATGTATAAATTCCTGGCATTTATTATTGGGCTTTTGGCTGCGAGTGTTTGTTTCGCTCAGGACAAACTGGAAGCTGAGCGGCCAACGCAAGGCATGACGCCTGAATTGGTGAAAGGCAACCATGTGCAGATGGAGCTTGGTTTCCGGAAAGAGAAACTTTCGCCCGGTGTGCACATGTATCAGCACCCCTCTGCACTGATACGCTACGGATTATTTAACGCGATAGAACTGCGCGCCGAGGTAGTCTCTCAAACAATCCGCAACACCATTAGTAAGGATAAAACAAACGGACTTCGCCCGGTTGAATTTGGTATCAAGGCAAAAATACTTCCTGAGTATAAAGGTTTTCCCTCTGTTGGTGTGGTTGCACAAATGGGTGTTCCGAAATTTTCTTCAGAAGATTATTACAACGCCAGGATTCCATTTGAATTCCGTACTTTATTCCAGAACACTATCCAGAAAAATCTTAAGCTGCAGTATAACGCCGGTGTTCGCTGGGAAGGCGAGAACCGCCAGGCAAACTGGATGTATAGCATCACGCCAACTTACGAGATAACCAACAGGTTCAATGTATTTGCAGAATATTACGCTTTTCTCAATAAAACACAATCTGCACAACACTACATCGATGCCGGTGTTGAGTATTTCGTGAACAGTAATTTCATGCTCGACTTCATAGGTGGAGTTGGAGTTTCTGAATTGGCCTCACCCTATTTCATAGGGGCGGGAGCCAGCTTTCGTTTACCGGTTCGCTGAGTCCTTCTTCCATTCAAAAATTTTGAAGCATCAACGCAGTAGGGTTTCTTTAACACCTTCAGCTTAGTTGTTGGGTCAAACAACACAATGTTTTTTCCTTCGCTTTTAACCGAGTTATACATGATACCCGCAAATCCCGTTTCCTTAGCGCAATCCATGATCAGGCGTGTGAGTACATAATCAGGTTTCCAGTTTCGGTTGTTCCGGTGTCTTCGTTCAAGTGCACGCATGGAATTTAGTGCCACAAGCAGGGTAGAGGCCGAAGGTCCCAGGTCTTTCCAATTATAACTAAGATCGAGAACATTTTTAACCGGGTTCACCAATTTCCATTTAATACAACATATCTCACCATCTTCCGGCGTTGTGTCCAACACTTCTCTTATACAGGTTGGCTCATCGGTAGATAGGTAAAGATGATTCTGGCCAGCGTGATTAAATCTCCCTTCGTTTGGCCATCCCAGCGGAGGCGCCGTCATTTCGCGTGCAGTGAAGCTTTTCCCGTTTTCCGCAGGTCGGGCTCGATAAAAGGAACCTGAAAGTTCTATCCGGCGCACCGATTTGGCTTCCATTTCTTTTTTTATTTTTTTCGCAAGGGGATCGGTCATTGCCAGCATGGGTGCACGAAGTAGCAACTTCTCCAGGCGAACGATGCCGATGCCGTATCTTTCCTTCGCTCGCCGGATGTGTTCGCGCACCTTTTTGTAAAACGGATCGCGGCGCACCTTGTTACCAGGCGCTATCTTGCGTTTGGTAATTCTCGCGTCTCCTCCACTTTTCATTTACACTTCCCTTTGCAGTTATTGTGCAAACCATACACCATCATTTCCCTGTTTGTGCATGGGGAGCATCGACCGGTTTGGACTGTGGTGAACCGCGTTCCCGCAGGAATATCGAAACCACAACCATCGCAAAAAGCGACAGGAATTCACTCTGCCAGTTTTGAAACGACTCGAACCAAAAACGTGAATTCGCCAGGTACCGGGTAGCCGTTTCCGTGGGCAGGTGCTTCAACACCTGCTCATCATTATAATCTTTAAGGCTGCCCAGCCAATGCAGTACGAACGAAATAATAAACAACAGCGAGAAGGTGTAACAAAGTGAGTGTTGATAGATAGCCATCGCAAGTCCACCTTTTTTCACGGGCCATGGAGCGTCTTTTTTCTTCGGGTTTGGTTCCTTATCTACATCTTCCAGTTTGTCGGGATCTTTCGAGTCCGCGGATCCGCGCTGAAATAAAAACATGGTGAAAATGAGGAACAGGGCCTTCTGCAGGAATTCACTCTCCCAGTTTTAGAAAGTAGATTGTACAAAGTGTCCGGATGTGAGATATTTTGAAAAGCTTTCTGGTTGTCCACCCATCTGCACCGTTTCCTCATTATGTTCCTGGTGACCCGTGATCGCCTGTCCAATTATGCTGAACAAAAACAGCAGAAACAACACTATCGAGAGCCCATTATCTTTTAAGAATTTACCCATGATAAACAGTTTCGTAAATACTCCCGGGGAGAGTACAAGAAGCTTGACAATAAACCTGTGCCAAGGACGTGAGACGGCAGACGTGAGACGTGAGACGGCAGACGTGAGA
>JAFAGE010000143.1 GCA_023423015.1 Bacteroidota bacterium | reverse complement strand
ATCCCAGGCATCATCTCCCCCGGTAGCTGTAAACTTGATCTGGTCATCTACACCAAAACCGGTAACCTGCGAATAAACTCTGCGTATACCGTTTGTCGGCTTTCCCGAAGGATCAAGGGTAGCAAGCCGGAATTCAATCCGTGCATCGCCGGCAACGTTTTTAAAAGAAGCAGGTATAAAGGCGGCGTCTGCATTTTTCAGGCGATAGTCGCGGTTGAGTACATCTATTTGAGATCTCACCTGTTCGTCGCTGATGTTCTGGTCGTTACTATTGTAAACCACATGAACCACAACGGGAATGATGATGACTGAATCGTATGATACAGAAGATTCGGCCTCCTCCAGCACGCCTGCATTTACTACGTGAGCCGGGCTTACACATGTACGCTGCGAATACGAGGAAAGAGAAAGGAAGATGAGACAGAGAAGTGGATAGAGGTATTTTGAGACACCACCAATTATGATGCCCTTACGGGTAACGCTATCAACAAAGAAATGGATGCCGCGATTCATGCCAACACGTTTGTGAAGGCTTTGCACAGGCTGGACTTACCGGCTTCTTAAAGGATGGATTGGAGAAAAGCGAAAATGTAAAAGAATACATTAAAAACGATGAATGCAAGTAGCTGGTTAAATTTATCTTTTTGTACACCGTTCGTTATAACTCAACATAGTACATTTGAAACCCATGAATAAACGGATCTGTTTCTACTTACTGGCCCTGCTCTTTATACTGAACGCCTGTGGCGATAATGATCAGCCTGCTGATGATGATAACCAGACGGGGGTTGCCGCTCCTACGAATTTATCATTCCAGGTGTTAAACCGTTTTCCACACGACACTTCTGCATTCACCCAGGGTTTTACCTTTTACAATGGAAAGCTGTTCGAAAGTACCGGCTCGCCTGATGAACCTTCGAACAGCGGCACATGGATCGCCAGCCTTGAGTTGCCGTCGGGCAAATACGACAGGAAAGTCGACCTCGGAAAATCATTTTTTGGCGAGGGTATCACATTCATTAACGACAAGATATTTCAGTTGACTTATAAGTCGCAGGTAGGCTTTATCTACGACGCAAAAACGTTCAAAAGGTTGGGGGAATTCAGATACCGGAGTGAAGGCTGGGGTATCACCAATGATGGCAATAGCCTGATTATGAGCACGGGTACAAGCAACATCTACTATCTTACTTCAGATTCAGTGGCTTTTACAAAAATGCTCCCCGTTCAGGATAACACGGGGTATGTGAACAATATTAACGAGCTCGAGTTTATCAATGGCTACCTCTACGCCAACAAATGGTTAACTTCAGAAATCCTCAAAATAGATACCGCCACAGGTTACGTGGTGGGTAAGTTCGATCTGTCGAAGCAGGTGGCAGAGGCAAAGGCTGCCTTTCCGGGTGCCCAGGAATTGAATGGAATTGCTTATGATTCAACTACCGGCAAGACTTTCATAACCGGTAAAAAGTGGCCTTATATTTACGAAATTAAGTGGTAACATCCTTTTTTTACGTTACCTTTGCAAACTCTTTTAAAAGAGAGCTCATGAGCAGCCGCAGGAATTACGATATAGCGTTTGTGGGGTTGAAACCTGGCATCCATGAGTTTAGCTATGATATTGATGACAAGTTCTTTGTAGACTACCAGGAGCAGGATTTCAGAAATTGCGTTGCAAACATCAAGCTGACACTTGACAAAAACAACGGATTTATGATGCTGAAGTTCGAAGTGGGTGGTAAGCTCGAGGTAACCTGCGACAGGTGCGGAAACGGTATACCGCTTGAGCTCTGGGATGAATTCAACCTGGTGGTTAAGATGGTAGACAATCCTGAAGAGATGAATGACCAGGAAGAAGATCCTGACATTTATTACATCTCTAAAGGCGAGAGTCACCTGCACATAGCCGATTGGATTTATGAGTTTGTAAACCTGAGCATCCCGATGCAACGCATGTGTGCGCCTGACCAGATTGGTGGATCTACCTGCAATCCGGAAGTTCTGGCCATGCTGGCAAAAATGGGTTCGGAAAATAAGTCCTCAAACCCATTGTGGAAGGGATTGGAGAAGTTCAGAAATCTAGACACTGATTAATTTATAGACATAATAATTGATTTATGCCTAATCCGAAAAGAAGACACTCACAACAAAGGAGTGCAAAAAGAAGAACGCATTACAAAGCAGAAACCGTAACACTGAGCAAAGACTCAACTACAGGTGAAATTCATGTACGCCACCGCGCACATGTCAGCGAAGGAAAGCTGTACTACAAAGGAAAAGTAGTAGCTGAGAAATCACCTGTTAAGTAATTGCAAGTTACCGGATGAAAATCGCCTTAGATATGATGGGCGGCGATTATGCGCCCCTTGAAGCTATTAGAGGCATTGAAGAATATCTTGCAGGAAACAGTACACCTGCTCATCTTGTGATGGTTGGCAATGAAGCCGACATTCAACCACTGGTTTCGGCAAGCAGCATCAGCAAAGAAAATTACTCTATCGTTCATGCGGAAGAAATCATCGGCATGAACGAACATCCCACCAAAGCATTAAAGGAGAAGCCGAAGTCGTCGATCTCTGTCGGTTTCCGACAACTTGCCGGCGACAAGTGCGATGCTTTCATCAGTGCAGGAAATACCGGCGCCATGCTGGTAGGAGCACTTTACAGCATCAAAGCCATCGAGGGCGTACTAAGACCCACGATTTCCACAATTATCCCTAAAGACAATGGTAAAACGGGCCTGCTGCTCGATGTAGGCCTGAATGCAGACTGCAAGCCCGAACATCTCAACCAATTTGCTACACTGGGTTCGGTGTATGCACGTTATATTTCCGGGATTGATAATCCTCGCGTTGCACTGATAAACATCGGCGAAGAGGAAGGCAAGGGAAATGTACTCGCCCAGGCAGCCTATGCTTTGCTGAAAGAAAATCAGCATATCGAATTTATCGGGAATATAGAAGGCCGCGACATTTTCAAAGACAAGGCCGACGTAATGGTTTGCGAGGGTTTCACCGGGAACATCATCCTGAAACTTGCTGAATCGATTTACGACATCACCCAGGAAAAACATATCCGCCACGACTATCTTGATCTCTTCAATTTCGAAAACTATGGAGGCACGCCTGTACTCGGCGTGAACAGGCCCGTAATAATCGGCCATGGAATTTCGCACGGAAAAGCTTTCGCCAACATGATCCGGCTGGCCGAAAAAATGATAGCCACAGATCTGCTAACTAAAATGGCAGAGGAACTTAAATAGGTGAAAGGTCAAATGTGAGAAGTGAAATGCCTGAATACTGCCTTCTCACCTTTCGCCTTTGACCTTTCATCAAAAATCACTGCGGCTCATAAGCCGGATTCTGTTTCTAAGCTATCATTTATCTCGGCGATCCATTACTGAACCGCTCCAGCTGCCTACCCGCCAATCTTCCGCGAACGGATTGGGCGAGCAACCCTCAAAGACTGGCTTACATGGCATTACAGCATGCAAGGTTTACCCGCAACGCATATTACTATACGCCGCCGTGAGCTCTTACCTCACGTTTTCACCGTAACCCTCTGTTTACACAGACAAATTCGCCCGCACAATGTACGGGTGAATGAGGCCGTAATTTTCTGTGGCACTATCTGTTGGCAAAGCCACCCGGCTGTTAACCGGTGCATCGCTCTAAGCTGTCCGGACTTTCCTCAACATTTACATGTTGCGATAGCTCGGCACGCAGTGATATCGTTTAATTAGTTTGTACTGCCCTTGTCATCCGGTTTCTTGCAGCAGTTGGGAAGTTTGTCGTACGACTCTTCGTTTGCAGTGATGTCATCCGCATCATATCCAACATTGGCGATCGCCGTTTTGATGTTTTCAATATTGGTACGTTCTGCAAGGTAAGTCACCTTGGTCTTTTTATTCTTGTAGTTTACATCAACCTTTTGAACACCTTCTTCCCTTATCATATAACTTTCAATACGCTTCTTACACATTTCGCATTGAACGGTTGGTGTACTGATGGTAACCGTTTGAATTCCTTTCTTTGCAGTCTGCGAAAAAGCAGCATCGCTGAATCCGAATACCATCAGGGTAAGTACAACTAAATACTTCATTTAAGAGGTTTTGAGTGAATTTAATCAAAATCCTGTCCAGCCGGAAGGGTTATCTTTCCACTTTAACAAAATGCTTTCCTGGTCCTGGGTAACGATGCCTTTTTCAATGGCAAGGTTTATCAGGGTTGGATAATTTGTCAACGAAAAATAAGGGACGCCGGCGGCATTGAATGCTTCGCGGGAAACCGGGAACTCATATGTGAAGATGCATACCATACCCAGCACATCAAGGCCGGCGTTGCGGAGCGCGTCCACGACCTGCAAACTACTTTTCCCTGTTGAGATCAGGTCTTCAATCACAACGGTTTTCTGTCCTTTTTCGAAATAACCTTCCACCTGGTTACCGAGACCATGCTCTTTCGGCTTAGGGCGCACATACACGAAGGGAAGTTTCAGCTGGTCGGCGGCCAAAGCGCCCCAGGCAATGCCGGCAGTAGACACACCAGCCAGGAGGTCTGCATCCGGGAACTTTTCGAAGATCAGGTTACACAATTCGGACTTTACAAACTCGCGGATGTGCGTGTATGAAAGCACTTTGCGGTTATCGCAGTAAATAGGGCTTTTCCATCCCGACGCCCATGTAAATGGTTGAGCAGGACTCAGTGCAACAGCTTTTATCTGCAATAACTTTTCCGCAACCGCTTTTTCGTTTGTCATGCCGCGAAAGTAGTGTAGCCCCGTCAAATCGCAAGCGGGAATACACAGCAATGGTTTCGTACTTTAGCACCAATCCATTTAACATGATTGTATATACCGAGCAGGAAAAACGGGACATTCCGGACCAAAGCGAGGAACTGAACCAATACCATAAGATACTGGCGGCCGGTGGGTTGGTATCAAATGAACATGGCGAACTTTTGCTCATCTTCCGCCGTGGAAAATGGGACCTTCCCAAAGGGAAGCTGGAAGACAATGAACCGATAGAACTTTGTGCTGAAAGGGAAACAAAAGAAGAAACCGGATTGAATGAACTGCAGCTGCAGCGTTTTCTACTAACCACTTTCCACACATATACAGAGAAGAAACTATTAATTCTCAAGGAAACACATTGGTTCCTCTACAAAACTCCCGGCAATCCCACACTCACTCCGCAAACAGAAGAAGACATTCTGAAAGCCGAATGGGTTCATCCCTCCCGCCTGGGCGATTACACGGCAAATACATTTCACCTGATCAGGGATGTGCTTGCTGAAGCCGGCTATTCACCGGAATAAGACTAAGCCTGCTTTCGCGCAGCGGCGGTCTGCCGACGCAAGGCGCGTGCTACAACCTTGGGAAGAAAAGGAGTAACATCACCACCGTGTCGGATTACGTCTCGTACAAGCGTAGATGCAACAGAAGTGTATTGGGGAAGGCAGGTGAGAAACACGGTTTCGATATTGTGATCGAGGCTCCGGTTCATATCGGCAATAGCCTTTTCGTATTCGAAATCGTTTACATAACGAATGCCACGCAGAATAAAATTGGCTCCTACCCTTTTGCAACAATCGACAGTAAGTCCATCATAAATCAATGCCGAAATATTCGGTTCATCCTTAAATATTTCATTCACCCAGTCGAAACGAAGCTCTTCAGAAAACATGGCCGTTTTGTTGGCATTACGGCCAATACCAATGATGAGCTTATCGAACAGCGGCAGTGCCCGCTGGATGATATCCATATGCCCGATGGTAATCGGATCGAACGTTCCCGGAAATAAAGCAATTCGCTTCATGCGGGGAAATTAGATATTAATCAGGAGAAATGAAATTAATTGGTTGGGAGATACCCTTTCACCTTTCACTTTCTATGCTTTGTCCCGAGAGTAAATACAACACCGCCATTCTCACTGCCAGGCCGTTTTCAACCTGTTGCAGGATGATGGATTGCCCGCTATCGGCAACGTCGCTGTCCAGTTCCACTCCCCGGTTGATGGGGCCCGGGTGCATGATTACTATTTCTTTCGAAAGGCTGTCGAGCAATTTGCGGCTTATGCCGTAGGCAAGGTTATATTCACGCAGCGAAGAGAAGAGCACCTGGTTCTGGCGTTCCAGCTGAATACGCAACACGTTGGCCACGTCGCACCATTCAAGTGCTTTTCGCACATTGTATTCTACCCGAACATCAAAGGCTTCCTGCATGTATTTCGGAATCAGTGTCGGGGGACCTGCAACCGTTACTTCTGCACCCATTTTTTTCAGGAGGTAGATGTTACTAAGCGCAACACGCGAATGCATAATGTCGCCGATAATCGCCACCTTCCTGCCTTCAAGTCCTCCAAGCTTTTCCTGGATAGAAAACGCGTCGAGTAAACCTTGTGTGGGATGTTCATTGATACCATCGCCGGCATTGATGATAGAAGCGTTGATGTGTTTCGCGAGGAAATGTGGCGCACCAGATGCACTGTGCCTGATCACTACCATGTCAACCTTCATCGACAGGATGTTATTTACAGTGTCGAGGAGGGTCTCTCCTTTCGCAACGGAAGAACTCGCTTTGGTGAAATTGATAGTGTCGGCGCTGAGTCTTTTTTCGGCCAGTTCAAACGAAATGCGTGTTCTCGTTGAATTTTCGAAAAACAGGTTTAAGATTGATGTGTCGCGAAGTGCAGGAACTTTTTTTATCGGCCGATGAAGAACTTCTTTAAAGAATTCAGCAGTGCTCAGAATAGTTTTAATGTCTTCCGGAGTGAGATCCCTGATGCCGAGCAGGTGTTTTACTGAAAGTTGCATTTCAGGCTGCGAAATTAAGAGATTAGCGGATACGAGGCAAGTCAGCTTTCTTCGAGCAACACCACCTCCTGGCGGGCGTCGCGCGATTTCCAGAACACTTTTACTTTCTGGGATATGATTGAGTCGATCGATTTACCAACATAGTCGGGCTGAATCGGCAATTGCCGGCTGAAACGCCTGTCGATAAGTGTGCAAAGTTCAACTTTCGAAGGCCTGCCGAAATCAAGTAATGCATCAAGAGCTGCCCTGATAGTCCTGCCCGTATGCAATACATCGTCTACAAGCACCACATTCTTGTTTTCAACTGTAAAGGAGATGCGCGTATGATTCGGCTTGTGAATTTCTTTGCGTATATCGTCGCGGTAAAAAGTAATGTCGAGAATACCGTAGTTGAATTTTATCCCTGGCAGCAGATTTCTTAGTTCTTCTACAATGTGATCGGAAACGAACACGCCGCGTGGCTGGATGCCAATGATGACGGTGTTCTCCAGGTTCATGTGGTTCTCGAGTATCTGGTGACTCAGCCGTTTAATGGTGATGTTCAGCTGTTCTTCATTAAGTACAGTCTTCAAAACCTCTTTTTTTCATAAAAGTAAGCGAAACGCATCATTGTATCCCGATGAAATGAAAAGGCCGACTCAGAAGAGCCGGCCCTTAAGTATTCAGATAGAGAAACATCAAAATGCAAAACCGAGAGTGATACCGGTGCGCACACCGAAACCGCTGAAACCGGCGCTGACATCAAATTCATCTTCGTTGTCTGTGTTCTTCACCTTTCCGTTGTTAAACGATGGACCTGCGAAAAGATCGAGTACGAATCCGCTACCCCAGGTTTTTTCCCAACCGAGGATGGCACCGCCACCAAAAGATGTGTAATTCGCCTTTTCTTTTGTTTCAACGTCTTTCAACGTAAAACTTTGTACGCGGGCAAACGGTGCAGCATACACGCCATTCATTGCCTGCTTTTGACCGGCAAAGTAGAAGCGGTATTCCGGGGTAAATCCGAAACCTGAATACCTCAGGCCACTGATCTTAACACCTGAATAAAAAGCACCAAGCTGAAAGGTCTGGTTTTCAGTCACCTTACGTTCATACGAAACGTTACCTGTCGCTAGGAAGAGCGACAAAGGGTTAATTTTTACTGTTTGCTGGTAATTCTGGGCTTTAGCGCCTGCAAATGAGCAGACTACAATCAGAGCGAGAATGAGTTTTTTCATAGCTTTTATTGGATTAATAATGCGACAAAATAGACATTAGTTATTTACAATGCAAGCATTTACGCCATTCCTTTTATTCCGCTTATTTCATAAAAGGATATGAAAAATCGGTGGGCGGATTGAACGTTTCCTTGATGGTTCTTGCGCTTAGCCAGCGATAAAGGTTCAGAATAGAGCCTGCTTTATCGTTAGTGCCACTTGCCCGGGCGCCACCGAAAGGTTGCTGCCCCACTACCGCACCGGTGGGTTTGTCGTTGATATAAAAATTACCGGCAGCATTGCGAAGCTTTTCTGTAGCCAGTTCTACAGCTGATCTGTCGCGGGATATCACTGAGCCTGTGAGCGCATAAGGAGATGTTTCGTCTACCAGCTGAAGTGTTTCTTCAAATTTCTCTTCATCGTAAACATAGACAGATAATACGGGGCCAAATATTTCTTCACACATGGTAACATATTTGGGATCGGTTGTTTCGATTACTGTAGGCTCTATGAAATATCCTTTTGATTTATCACACTTACCTCCCGCAACAATCCTGGCATTGGATTGATCACCCACCTCACGAATGTATTTTTCGATTTTATCAAAACTCTTTTCGTCAATAACTGCGTTGATGAAATTCGAGAAATCTTCCACGCTGCCCATCTTCATTTTTTTAATACCGGCGATCATTTTCTCCCTCACCTCATGTGCAATATTCGAAGGAATATAAGCCCTGGATGCAGCAGAACATTTCTGCCCCTGGAACTCAAATGCTCCCCGCAAGAGTGCCGTAGCAACTACATCGGGGTCTGCAGAACTATGGGCAATTACGAAATCTTTCCCCCCGGTTTCTCCAACAATTCTCGGATAGGAACGATACTTATGAACGTTGGCACCGATAGTCTTCCACATCTGGTTAAATACCCCGGTAGAACCTGTGAAGTGTACTCCTGCAAAATCGGGATGTGAAAAACAGATGTCACCCAGGGTTGGTCCGTCAACGTATATAAGATTGATTACACCATCAGGCAGTCCGGCTTCCAACAGGATACGCATGAGCATTTGTGCGCTGTAGATTTGCGTGTGCGCAGGTTTCCAGATTACAACATTGCCGCACAAAGCCGCAGACGTAGGAAGATTTCCACCAATTGCAGTAAAATTGAACGGGGTAATCGCAAGTACAAAACCTTCAAGAGGACGATATTCCAAACGATTATGCATACCCGGGGAACTGACAGGTTGCTGTTGGTATATTTCACTTAAGAAATGAACATTAAAGCGCAGAAAATCGATCAATTCGCAGGCGCTGTCGATTTCAGCCTGGTAAACATTTTTACTCTGCCCCAACATCGTAGTGGCATTCATGTGATACCTGTACTTCGTTGCGATCAGGTCGGCTGCTTTGAGAAAAATATTTGCCCGGTTCTCCCACGACATAGAAGCCCACGATTCACGCGCGTTCAGCGCTGCATTAATTGCGTCATGGACATGACTCGCGGAACCTTCATGAAAATGGCCAAGAAGGTGGGCAGTTTCATGAGGCGGGCGAAGTTCCAACTTATTTCCTGTTCTTACCTCTTTCCCCCCGATGTACATAGGCACATCAATCGTTTCGGATTTCAGTTTTTTCAGGACGACTTTGAGTTGATCGCGTTCCGG